>NZ_JAEHBI010000239.1:0-355 GCF_016483705.1 Bacillus cereus group sp. N6 | reverse complement strand
AGGCCAAATACATGTTTCCGATTTGAAAACATGAAAAAAAATACTCCAATAAGAGAAAGAATCTATATAAAATAGAGAAATTCTCTTATGAAGTCGTGCTATTCCAAGGAACCGTTCCGGTTTCTATAACCTGGCCTATCGCTTGTAAGACAGATTGTTTTTGTTTTTTCATGGTACTCATAAAGCTTCGTATCTGACAAAAAGATTCTGCGCCTTTCTTACTTCGGAAAGTCCCAGACACTTTCTGTTTTACTTTCGTCATTCGAATATCCCGTTCCGCTTGATTGTTATCAAATGGAATGTCTGGATGTTCTAAGAATGCTAGAATTCTGTCAGCATATTTAACGAACCGCTT
>NZ_JAEHBI010000238.1:0-360 GCF_016483705.1 Bacillus cereus group sp. N6 | reverse complement strand
TTAAAATATCTCATTTGTGATTCTCCTTACTCTTTTTTTAGAGTGTAGTCTCATTTAGAAAACTTTGCAACAGAACCGAACAAGGGAAGAAAGTTGGGAAAGAAGAAGGGCTTCAAGAGGGTATGGAAAAGGGGAAATTAGCCGAAAGAGAGCAACTGATTCGTGGCATGCATAAAAACGGCATGGATATATCGGATATACGACATATTTTAGACAATTAAAGTGCACGGTACACTTTTTCACAAGGTTAGTTGTTCCACTGGAGCTTCTAAATCTAAAGAACGGTTCTGGTGCAAATAAAGGATATATCCCAAAGAACAATGAGGATTCCTACCGGAATCGTTCTTTACCCTGTCAATC
>NZ_JAEHBI010000237.1:0-364 GCF_016483705.1 Bacillus cereus group sp. N6 | reverse complement strand
CATTTTTTGATGAAATTTTTTAAGGGGGGGTGTTATTATCGAATCATTTTTACCACTTTTCATCGTTTTCCCATTTACTCGGTTTCTTTTTGAAGGTTCGACCGTGTTCTGTATTATGGCATGCTACACAGACTGTTTCGAGATTAGCTATCTCTAATGCAAGCTCAGGATGATGTTCAAGCTCTTTGATATGATGGACAACTAACTGTATCTTCTTACGCTTCGCACTCTCACTGTATTCGTTGGTATCAGTTTGAACGCGACCATTGCGTTTACACTCCTGGCATTCATAGTTGTCACGCTTCTTTACTTGTTCTCGTATCCTCTTCCACTCACCACTGTCATAGAACTTACGCTTCTGTTG
>NZ_JAEHBI010000236.1:0-365 GCF_016483705.1 Bacillus cereus group sp. N6 | reverse complement strand
TTATGAAAAGGTTAGTGAAAGCTTTTGGAGAACCAACGGTTCTCACAACAGACAAGGCTCCAGCCTTACTTTGTGCGTTTAAAAAACTGAAACATAACGGTTTTTATGTGCATACGAAACATTGCACCGTTAAGCATCTAAATAACCTCATCGAACAAGACCATAGACATATCAAACGACGTTTTGTTAAATCCGCAGGATTTCAAAATTTACGCCATGCTTCACGTACCATAAAAGGAATCGAAACGATTCATGCCATATACAAACAAAAGAGAAGTCAGATTCCAGACTTCTCTTTTTCGACGTACAAAGAATTACAGCAATTATTCAAAATTTCTTAAACGATAACCGTAGTTTATAAACGT
>NZ_JAEHBI010000235.1:0-373 GCF_016483705.1 Bacillus cereus group sp. N6 | reverse complement strand
AAAAATTCAATCTGCCGGATATGAAAAAGCTAAAACTGAGCACCTGCGGTTATCTAGGAAAATTACGAATATCCGAATTAACCATATCCATCAAGCAACAGCTAAATTGGTGAAAACCAAACCAATGAGGATTGTTGTGGAAGACTTATCTATCTCAAACCTGTTAAAAAACAAAAAACTATCGAAAGCATTTTCATTTCAAAAATTAAACTTCTTCTTTCAATGTTTATCATACAAGTGCGAGAAGTATGGCATTGCGTATGTAAAAGCTGATAAATGGTTCGCCTCAAGCAAGATTTGCTCATGTTGCGGAGTAAAATACGACCATTCAGTTCAACCAGAAGGACAGTGGAGTTTAAAAATACGTGAGTGG
>NZ_JAEHBI010000234.1:0-373 GCF_016483705.1 Bacillus cereus group sp. N6 | reverse complement strand
AAAATAAAAAAAGAGAGCTAAGTGAATTTAAAGCAATTGGGATGATTCAAGATCATCTATCTCTGTTATACCAAGCGATACAGAAAGACACCCAAGAAATAACAAAGATTCTGATCCGCCTGTTCGCCCTCCTACAGAAGAATGGACGGAAATCTCATCGATATGAGAAGAAAACAGTCTTTGATATCATGGGTGTTGTCTATGAGTATAATGGATTAAAAAAACAAAAGAAAGTTGCATAATAAAAAAATTCAGCCTGTAAAGGTTTCTTTTGCATGCCTATTTTTTGAAATAGTAAACATATCTAACTATGTTCTATTAAAATGAACGAAAGTTCATTACTAAATGACGTTTAAGTTGATGGGCATGGGGT
>NZ_JAEHBI010000233.1:0-375 GCF_016483705.1 Bacillus cereus group sp. N6 | reverse complement strand
TTTTGTATTAACAGGTTCTTGAATAGGCTCTTTTGGATTTGTATTTGTTTGTAAATCATTCAGAATTTCGTTTTTTAATCCTGATAATGCTACGTTTAAATCTTCTTTTGTAATTCCTTGACCTTTGTTCATTGTTCCATTTCTAAAACCATCGATTACTTTCTGCGGAAGCATGGCAGCAGTAGAAGCTGAAGCTGTCATTTTAACTGGATTCTCCATAAACATAATTTCATCCGCAAAATTGTTTTCTAATGCTTGCTGCGGACCCATCCAAGTTTCTTCAGCCATCATGTTAAGAAGTTCTTCCTCAGATTTACCACTTTTAATGACATAGGCATTTACAATTGCTCGATCTGTTATTTTTAACATCTCAGC
>NZ_JAEHBI010000232.1:0-380 GCF_016483705.1 Bacillus cereus group sp. N6 | reverse complement strand
CAAACGAATGACTCCTGGAGAGTAGATGAGACGTACATAAAAGTAAAAGGGCAATGGATGTACCTATATCGTGCTGTGGATTCTGAAGGAAACACGATTGATTTTTATCTAAGTAAATCCAGAAATCATAAGGCTGCAAAGCGATTTTTCAAAAAATCTTTGCAGTCTTTTCATGCTTCAAAACCTCGTGCAATCACAGTTGATAAAAACCCCGCTTATCCAATTGCTATTACAGGGTTAAAGAAAGAAAAACAGATGCCGTTAGGCATTCAAATCCGACAGATAAAATATCTAAATAACATCGTGGAGCAAGACCATCGTTTCATTAAAAAACGTATACGCTCTATGTTAGGACTTAAATCTTTTCGTACAGCTACATT
>NZ_JAEHBI010000231.1:0-380 GCF_016483705.1 Bacillus cereus group sp. N6 | reverse complement strand
ATCTCGTACTTAGCCGTTTGAACCAGAACACCTCCTATAGATTTGGATACTGCTTTTTTAAGTAAGCCACTTGCGCCTTGTAGTATTCCAATTCTTCTTCTATACTATCGAACTTCGTACGAGCACGACCTTTCAAGAGGTTTTTTAAGCCGTTATTACCACCATTTTGCCCCCGCAAGTCTGAAATATCGCCTGTTTCTTGATATTTTCGGACCCAATTCATTAACTGTGTTCTACTTCTAAGTTTATATTTCTTCGCTATAGCTGATTGGCTACCCTCACCATTTAAATAACTTTTTACAACTTGTATCTTTAATTCATCTGAATAATTTTGAAATGTATCTCCTTTTTTAACCATAATAAAATCCCCTCCAAGTAAA
>NZ_JAEHBI010000230.1:0-382 GCF_016483705.1 Bacillus cereus group sp. N6 | reverse complement strand
CCAATGTTACAGAAGGCAATCCACAAATGGGAAAATATGAGTCAGAGTAGCTCTTTCCGTCTCGCATATGAAGCACGGGAAAAAGTGTTATTTGATGAACAAGCGAAATTGGCACATGCTCGTGAGGTTGGTATAGAAGAAGGCATGGAAAAAGGGATAGAAAAAGGGAAATTAGCCGAAAGAGAGCAACTGATCCGTGGTATGTACAAAAATGGCATGGATATCGAAGATATTGCGAAATTTACAAATATGACCCTGTCGGACATACGCCGCATTTTGGGACAATAACAGATAGGCATCTCATTGAATTGGTCTTCCCCCCGTCAAGTAGACAACTGTAAAAAAGACTATGCAGCCATCGAAATTCGAAATTCGATCGGAG
>NZ_JAEHBI010000023.1:0-82717 GCF_016483705.1 Bacillus cereus group sp. N6 | reverse complement strand
CAGTATTTACAAATGAGAGGCATATGAAACTAGTAAAATTAAAAAAGCTTCCGTGAGGAAGCTGAGTAGTTACAAAAGAAGAAAAGGAAAATATGCCCTCATGCCTAGTTTTACATTCCCTGCGACTCCATTAGCGGCTATTTGGTGTGGATTGGAACCTTATTTTATTGATATTTCAATAGATGATTGGTATATGGATAAAACAGTACTTTGGGATAAGATTGAAGAATTAAAAGAAGAGGTTGCGATTGTTGTCCCGTACGCAACTTTTGGATCATGGATGGACTTAGAAAAATATGAAGAATTAGAGAAAAAGGGTATTCCGGTTGTCGTAGATGCGGCACCGGGATTTGGGTTAATGAATGGAAGTATGCATTACGGTCAGGATTTTAGTGGTATGATCGTATATAGCTTTCATGCAACAAAGCCGTTCGGAATTGGTGAAGGAGGGCTCATATATAGTAAAAAGGAAGAAGATATACAACGTATTAAAAGAATGGGTAATTTCGGATTTGATAAAAATCGTGAATGTACGATGATGGGGTTTAATTGTAAAATGTCTGAATATGCGGCAGCTGTTGGGATTGCGACTATGAAAAAATGGAATCAAAAATTAAAAGAACGCACCCGTATTTCTGAATGGTATAAACAATTGTTACAAAGTAATGGATTAATGAAAAAAGGATGGAAACTCCAAAAGACAGAAGCAGTTATTCAACAATTTATGCCTATTCTTTGTCCGGAAGAAGTTCACAACATACAAGTAATTGAAGAACTGAAAAAACAGAAAATAGAAGCTAGATTATACTTTTCACCATCATGCCACCAACAAGTTCTTTTTAGAACTTATAAGTCTACAGATTTAATAGAAACGAATAAAATAGCCAAACGAATAGTAAGTTTACCTTTATGGGAAGGAATGACGAAAGAAATAGTAGAACAAATTGTAATCTGTTTAGGGCAGAAGGTGGTGTCGGCAGATGAATAGTTTTTATAGTCAAGAAGAGCTAAAGAAAATTGGATTTTTATCTGTTGGGAAAAATGTATTGATTAGTAAAAAAGCAAGTATATATAATCCAGGTGTTATATCAGTTGGTAATAATGTAAGAATTGATGATTTTTGTATTTTAAGTGGTAAAATCACAATTGGAAGTTATTCGCATATATCAGCGTATACAGCGTTATATGGAGGGGAAGTTGGGATTGAAATGTATGACTTTGCAAATATCTCAGCTAAAACAATCGTATATGCAGTACTAGATGATTTCAGTGGAAATACATTAATGGGGCCAACTGTCCCGAATCAATATAGGAATGTGAAAACAGGAAAAGTTATTTTAAAAAAGCATACGATTATTGGTGCTGATTCTATTATTTTTCCAAATGTAACTGTAGGAGAAGGCACAGCAGTTGGTGCGATGAGTATGGTAAAAGAGAGTTTAGATGATTGGTATATTTATGCTGGAGTTCCCGTAAAAAAAATAAAACCTCGTCAAAAAAAGATGCTAGAGTCAGAAAATGATTTTTTAAAAAGCATTAATTCTTAACAAAAAAGAATTAATGTTTTTTATTTTTAAGATACAGCAAAGTTGTATCTTAACTTATTATGTTTTAAATTTAGCTGACAAAGGCAATACTGAGCCATAGTGAATGTAAAGTTGGAGGGCGAGCATATATGTTTGATGAGGATGGGATTGTTTTAATTATGGAACCAGCTGATGAAAGTAACTTGAGGAGGTTTATTTTTTCGGTGCCAAAGTCAGTGTATGAAAAGAAGGGGCTTACATTACACTATGGAACAGCTATAGGACAAGGATATATGGATATAATTGAAGATATTATTAGCGTAAATATAGAAATAGATGCTGTAACGATAATAGGGCATGTAAGAGGGTAAATAGCTATTTGAAAAAGGTTATAAGTAATTTAGCTAGAAGTTATGCATAGAGAAAATTGCAGACAATTATAAAGGCGAAGGGAGTCTAAAATGAAAATCAAATCAATTTTATTAGTATGTATAGTTTCAATTGGTTTAATGGGATGTTCACTAGTAGAGCAAGGAAAGAACTCCATAGATTATGCTCAAAAAGCGACAGACTATGTAAATGAAATAAGTGCATTTGCAAATGATGCACCAGCATTAGCTGAAAAGGCTGTTAATGATAGCGAAGCTCGAAAAGAGTTAGAAACGAAGCTTAGTGAAATTAAACAAGATATACCCGCTTTCAATGAATTAACACCACCTGATGTAGCAAAGGATCTTCATCAGCAAATCGTCGGATATAACGAAAAGTTAAATATATTAATTGATACGGCAATGACGAAGATAGAAGAAGGAAAAGTGGATGTAGAGCAATTTAAAAACTCTGAGCTTATGCAGACGATTGATCAAGTTCGTGATTTGAAAGAGAAGGTTCAAAATTTAGGACAATAATAAAAAAGCTCCGTTTGTGATGAACGGAGCTTTTTTATGTTTTCTAATGGAAAAGTTTATAATATTTTCTTCCTATAATATAAGTGTTTTTTTATATCTTCCATTGTTCTAAAATATGTATTGTTTTATTAGTTGCATCCATGTTCACTTGAGCACCTATCGGCATAGTGATCATCGGATGGGTATGACAACAATCAAAGTCCGCTAATAAAGGAATTCTTTGATTTTGCAGTACTTCTAATAATATTTCATAAGGTTTGCGATTTGTACCACAATCATCAAACTGCTCATGTTTTCCAAGAATAATACCTGAAACTTTATCAAATACGCCGTTAACTTTAAGTAATGAAAAGCTTCTTTCAATAGTAGCTGCATCTTTTGAACTATCCTCAATAAATAAAATATCCCCATTTTGAATACATGGCATATAAGGACTACCCCAAATTCCTTCTATTGTATTTAAGTTCCCTCCAATAATACGTCCAGTAGCTTGTCCATTTGTTACGGAAATCCAATTATTTGGTTTAAGTTCTTTTTCTTTCGTTTTCACTTCCCAATTAATAAATTCATCTGACCAAAATAAAGGCTGTTTTATGTTGTAAGGAAGCGATTGATCATGTAGTAATGTTTCTACAAAATAATTGTATGTATAATCTACAAAAGGCTCAAATTCTCCAAAGGAGGGGACGAGTGCCGGACCGTAAAATGTAGGGATTCCTGTTTTGGCATAAATCCCTAGCAATAAAGCTGTTGCATCTGAATAGCCAATCATTATTTTAGGGTTATTTTGAAAAGCATCATAATCAATATAAGGTAATAAGGAATTGGAATTCATACCGCCAATTGTTGACATAATACAAGATACATTAGGATTCCTTATTAAAGCATTCAGTTCCTCGGCACGCTCTTGTATACTGCCGGAGCGATAATAATCATATCGACCTGTTAGTGAACCTTCTAATATGTGAAATCCTTTCTGTTGTAAATAAGATTTCGCTCGTTCAAATCTTTTAGGAGAAGTGTAGGTTGCTGGTGAAGAGGGCGAATAAATGCCGATTGTGTCTCCGTATTTTAATGGTTTTGGAAGTAGCATCGTAAGAATCCTTTCTATTGAATTATGAGTTTCTAATATTGTCATTGAATATTCTTATATTTCGGTATAATTAGTGTAACATAAATGTATTAGATGAATAAATATGCTTTTTACCTTGACGATATAAAGTAATTATTGTTATGGTTAAACGTGAGTGTATAAAAGGTTTGCTAAAGGAGTTTTGAAATGAAGCGGTTAAAATGGGGAAGGCTGACGATCCTAGTAGTCATTATTTTAGGGATATGTTGGTTCTTATTCCAAGGAACTCAAAAGAGTGCAACAAATATAGAGGGACAACCTTTACAGGTGGCAGAACTACCTAAAACAGGATTAGCTGAAAAAGTAGTGCCACCAAAGTACATACCACCAAAAATTGATGCAAAAGCAGCTATGATTATTGATGCGAGTAATGGAGAAGTTATTTATCAACACAATGAAAAAGAAGCTTTTGCGCCAGCAAGCATGTCTAAGATGATGACAGCGTATCTTCTATTAGAAAATGTACATAATGGGAAAGTTCGCTGGGAAGATCCGGTGAAAATGAGTACGAAAGCGGCACAAACAGAGGGTGCGAGAATCCCAGTCCAAGTGAATGACACATTGACTGTTAAAGATTTGTACCATGCATTAATGATTGAATCGGCAAATAATTCGGCTGTGGCTTTAGCAGAACATATGGCTAAGACGGAGAAAGATTTCGTTCAGCTTATGAATGCAAAAGCGAAGGAGTTAAAAATGTCGGATTATGCTAAATTCGCAAATGCATCAGGACTACAAGAACCTGATGGAAGTGAGACGAAGATGACGGCTGCTGATGTAGCAAACTTGGCGTATCATCTAATAAAAGACTATCCAGAAATATTAGAAGTGACTCACTTACGTCAAAGTCAGTTAGCATTTAATAATATTAATGTTATAAGTACAAATGATATGTTAAACAAAAATAATAAAGCTTTATATATAGAAGGAATAGACGGATTAAAAACAGGATTTACAGATAGCGCGGGGTATTGTTTTACGGGTACAGCAAAACAAGGTGATACTCGTATTATTACTGTTGTAATGGGAACGAAAGGTAAAACGCAGCGTTTTACAGAGACGAACAAGCTAATGTCTTATGCTTTTGGCTTAGTTAATTAAGTGAAATACTGAGTTGGATCATCATATAAGCAAGGCAATTTGTTGTTACTTATTATCGGTAACAATAAATTGCCTTTTTATTGTTAGTATTAGGAAGTAAAAAGGTAAAAAATGTGAGTGTTATTATTTGAGTTTATTATTGTTTGTTGATAGTATAAAGTTAGAAGCTTATTAATGATAAGTTTTAAGAGGCGGAACATGATGTATACATATGAAAAAGCCTCAAATGAAAATTGGAGGGAATTATGATGGCAAAAGATTTTTACACAGCAATTGAAGACAGAAGATCTATTTACGCGATTAGTAAAGAGCAAGTAGTTTCTGATGAAAAAATTCAAGAAGTGATTTATCATGCTGTAAAACATACACCTTCAGCTTTTAACTCTCAGAGCGCCCGCGTTGTCGTCTTGCTAGGAGAACAACATGATAAGTTATGGGATATTACGAAAGAAACGTTACGAAAAATTGTACCTGAAAATAACTTTGCATCTACTGAAGAAAAAATGAATGCATTTAAAAGTGGTTATGGAACGGTTTTATACTTTGAAGACAGTCAAGTAGTGGAAGAACTGCAAGAAAACTTTGCATTATACAAAGAGAATTTCCCAACGTGGTCACAGCAATCCTCAGGAATGTTACAATTTGCAATTTGGACAGCTTTAGAAATTGAAGGATTTGGTGCTACATTGCAGCATTACAATCCATTAATTGATGAAGAAGTGAGAAAAGAATGGGAAGTTCCAGAAAGCTGGAAACTTACTGCGCAAATGCCGTTTGGTAAACCGGTGGTACCTGCAGGTGAAAAAGAATACCAACCTTTAGAAAATCGTGTGAAAATTTATAAATAATGCGAGATAAAAGGTGTACAGGGATACAACCTGTTCACCTTTTATAAGTAATAAGGATTTTTTTGATAGGAATTTTTCATCTGATCTTTTAATTCGTTTTTACGTGTTTCAATAGTTGATATTTTTTGTAAGGTAATAATTGAAACGAATTGAAAAAAAGCAGAGTACAATTCTATATTTTTATTTATAGGATCATCTATTATGTTTTTCGTAAATATACCTCCTTTTTTAATCCTATTATTTGCGGGCAATAAGACTTCCATCTCAAAATTCAATGTACCGCCCTGTAAAAGTTCCATAGGTTTCAGTGTAGGGTAAATAAAATTTGTATTGGTTAAAATACCACTATATATATGATAATATAAATATCCTATAAATTCCATAGTTAGTGAAAAATAGGCAGTGGTGTGTGTGTTTTCGCCAAATTAGAACAGAATTTTTGAAGTTAAATCTTACAAATCGTCAAATCTTTTATAAGTGATAGATAGTATCAAAAAAAGTTTTCTGAAAATATTATACTATTGATTAAAAAAGCATTTTTTGTCATGATAAGAGTATGCTTTATGTAAGGGACTTTACTAGAAAATACATTCTTTGCATTGGATTCGATGAATAGAGTTTTTCAAAGTGGATAGAAAATGTATATTAAGATAATGAATGAAATGTCGAATTTTCAATGGAATACATAAGAGAATTGAAAAAAGCATTGCAAAAACAATAAGTTTAATGGTAAAGTTCACATGAAGTTCACACGGAATTCACTTCATTCGTTTAAAATGAACTCTGTGTGAAAAATAAAACTCTTGTTAAAAAATGGAACTTAATGAATATTTTACTTTGATAATATTGTAATGTATTAAGTTTATAAGTTTTTTTAAGAGGATAGTAGGGAAAGGAAGTAAAGACAACTTATGAAAAAAGTAATTGCAGGTTTAGCAGCAGCTTCTGTAGTGGGTGTTGCAGTTCCAGGTATGGATTCTGCTCAGGCACAAGTTTCAAATGAGGCGCTAAAAGAAATTAATGGACAAACTCAAACTCAAACGACTGTAACTGAAACAAAAAAGGTAGAAACAACTTCTGAATTAAAATACACGGTAACAGCTGATGTATTAAATGTACGTTCAGGTGCTGGTACAGGACATAACGTTATTTCTAAAGTGAAATCAGGTCAAGTACTACAAGTAATTGGACAAGAAAACGGTTGGTTCAAAGTAACTGTAAACGGTCAAACTGGTTATGTAAGTGGTGACTTCGTAACGACTGGTGGTAAAACAGGAACTACTGTTCAACAAGGAACTGGTACTTACACAGTAAACGTTTCTTCACTAAACGTACGTACAGGCCCAAGTACATCTCATACAGTATTAGGCTCTGTAAATAAAGGTAAAACAGTACAAGTTGTTGGAGAAGTACAAGATTGGTTTAAAATCAACTTCAATGGTGGAACTGGATACGTAAGCAAAGACTTCGTAACAAAAGGTGGTTCTGCTGTATCTAACGAAACAAAACAACCAACTACAAACAACAATACTACTACAGTTCAAACTGGTGGTTCTTATGTTGTTAACACTGGTGCTTTAAAAGTACGTACAGGCCCAGCTACATACAACGCTGTAATCGGTGGCGTAACACAAGGTAAAGTATTAAACGTTACTGGCGCTGAAAATGGTTGGTACAAAATTAACCATAACGGCCGTACAGGTTACGTAAGTGCAGACTTCGTTAAGTTTGTAAAAGGCGGAGTAAACAACGTTACAAATAACAATAACGTTACAAATAACGTTCAACAACCAGGTAAAGACGTACAAAAACCAACAACAGGTGGAGATACATCTTCAATCGCTGGATTCGCTAGATCATTAAATGGTTCACCATACAGAACTGCTGGTACAACACCTGCTGGTTTTGACTGCAGTGGATTCATTCACTACGTATTAAATCAAACTGGTCATAAAGGCGCTCGTCAAACAGTTGCTGGATACTGGAGCTCTAAAACAAAAACTAGCAATCCACAACCAGGTGATTTAGTATACTTCCAAAATACTTATAAATCAGGTCCTTCTCACATGGGTGTTTACTTAGGAAACGGTCAGTTCATTAGTGCAGAAACTGATGCAACTGGTGTACGTATTAGTTCTGTAAGTAACTCTTACTGGAGCAAGCACATGTTAGGTTACACAAAAGCATACTAAGAAAAAGTAGTTTATATACTTTTCGTATAGAGAAAAGGCTTTCCAGGGAAACTTGGGAAGCCTTTTTATAGTTGAGTAAATTGGGAATGTAGTAGTTTTTACTGTAACTTCCCATTTAAAAATCGAGCGTATAGGTCATGAAAGTAGTTGGGACGAAATAAGTTTGCTGCATGTCCTGCTAACGGTATTTCTTTATATAAAACGTTAGGAAGAACGGACTTTAAATCAAAAAGACAAGATTTATAGAGATGATCATGTTCACCCATTACCCATAATATAGGGTGGGGAAGTGATTTTAATTTAGATTTTAAATCGAATTCTAAACGATGCCGTAATGATTGGGAAATAATTGATGAATGTAATTGCAATCCGAAACGGTAATAAATATTTCTTGAAATGACTGCGAACGGATTTGCCTTTAGTATGCCACTTGGAAAAATGGTATTTGCATATTGAGAGAGCCATTTAGAGTATTCGTCTCCGCGCTTCTCCCAAAATTTTTGAAATACGTTATATAAAAGGGATGGATTATTATAATGTCCACCAATATGACAAATGCTTAATACTTTTTCTGGGTGCATTTGTGCAAAAATTGTAGAGATATAACAGCCATAACTTAGAGCGCAAATATGAGCTTTTGTAATACCTTCTTTTTCATATAATTTCAATAGTTGATCTACGAGGCGCTGTAGTGAAAATTCGATAGCTTCTCCTTTATCGTCGCCGTGACCTAATAAGTCATAAGTAATAATGTTGTAAGAGGCGGAAAATCGCTTATGCTCTTTTTTGAAGGCACGACGATTGCCGACTAATCCATGAATAAAAATGATTGTTTCCTTTTCGGAATGTATATTTGTTTGCAAAAAGGATACTCCTTTCAATAACGGGAGATTTATACAGTATTGTAAATTAGTTATCTATAATTCACATAGAATAATATTAAGTACCAGGTAATAATATCAGATATTTATATCTGTTGTAAAGATGCGTTTGTATGTATATTTTGTAAAAACAGAAAAAGTGTGTTTACATTCAGTTTACATTTGTATTGTATTCTACTTTTAGAAAGAACAGTTTGGTTGAACACGAGGAGATGAACAAAAATGGAAGTTAGAAATGAGATGGAGAAAAAAGGGAGCTGGAGGCAGTTTTTACGCCTTATTCAAGATACAAATCCTCCAAAGGGGATTCTTGCTTTTGCGTTATTAATGAGTTTACTTTCTACTGGAGCAAGTTTATTTATACCGATGTTAACGAAGGGCTTAGTAGATAATTTTTCACTTTCGTCAATTAGTACAGGACAAATTGTTGGGCTAATTGCATTCTTTATTATGCAAACTATAGCCGCGGGATTGTCTATATATTTACTAAATTATATAGGACAGAAGATTGTAGCTGGACTGAGAGAACGTTTGTGGAAAAAGGTGCTTATTTTACCGGTAACTTATTATGATCAAAATAGAACAGGCGATACAATTAGCCGTATGACAAATGATACAGGAGTTGTGAAAACGTTAATTTCTGAGCATTTGTCAAATTTATTAACAGGCGGTATTTCAATTGTTGGATCATTAATTGTACTATTTGTTTTAGATTGGAAAATGACACTTTTACTTTTAACGGTTATTCCGTTATCAGTACTTATCTTAGTTCCACTTGGACGAAAAATGTATAAGATTTCAAAAGCACTTCAAGATGAAACGGCTTCTTTTACTAGTGTATTAACACAAGTGTTATCAGAAATTCGTTTAGTGAAATCTTCGAACACAGAAAAAAAGGAATATGAAACTGGAAATAAAGGTATTGAAAAGCTATTACAATTTGGCTTGAAAGAGGGAAAAGTGCAAGCGTTAATTTCACCAGTTATGTCGTTTGTTTTAATGGCATTACTTGTTATTATCGTAGGGTATGGTGGAATGCGAGTTTCTAGCGGTGTATTAACAACAGGAGAACTAGTAGCATTTATTTTATATTTAGTTCAAATTATAATGCCGATGAGTCAATTATCTATGTTCTTTACACAATTCCAAAAGGCAATTGGTGCAACGGAAAGAATTAATACAATTTTAGAATATGAAGTAGAAGATCATGAAACTGGTGTGAAAGTCACAAATGCTAAGCAGCCAATCGTTCTTGAAAATGTACATTTCGAGTATAACGAAGAAGAGAAAGTTTTAAAGAATATTGATTTCACAATTGAATCAGGAAAAGTAACAGCGATTGTAGGACCAAGTGGTAGCGGGAAAACGACGTTATTCTCACTATTAGAACGTTTTTACGAGCCAACTAGCGGTGCCATTAAATTAGGAAAAGACTCAATTACGAGTTATTCATTGCAATCATGGCGACGTCAAATTGGTTATGTTTCACAAGATAGTCCGTTAATTGATGGGACAATTCGTGATAATATTTGCTACGGTGTTGAGGGTGAAGTAACAGATGAAGAAATTGAAAAAGTAGCAGCGATGGCATATGTTGATGCATTTATTCATGATTTGCCAAACGGATATGCAACAGAAGTTGGAGAGCGTGGTGTGAAGCTTTCTGGAGGGCAAAGACAGCGAATTGCAATTGCTCGAGCGTTACTTCGAAATCCACAAATTCTTATGTTAGATGAAGCAACTTCCAGTCTAGATAGTAAATCAGAGTCTGTCGTTCAGAAAGCGTTAAATAACTTAATGAAAGGCAGAACAACATTAGTTATTGCACATAGACTTTCTACTGTTGTGGATGCAGATAAAATTATCTTTATAGAAAAAGGGAATCTTACAAGAAGCGGTACACATGATGAATTATTACAGACACATGATATGTATCGTGAATTTGCAACGCAACAATTGAAAATTAAAGAGGGCGTATTATAAAATGAATCATCAGTGGGGTTTTTACTCCACTAATGATTCATTTTTAAAAGTTTTATAAAGGATGCGAATTAGAAAGGAAATGGTTTCTTTGATACCTAACATTTTAATAGTGGACGATGATCCGCATATTAGGGAACTTGTTTCTGTATTTTTAGAACGAGAAGGTTTTCAAACATATGAGGCAATTGATGGACTAGATGCACTTCAGAAAATAGACGAAGTAAAAGTTGATATGGTTGTTCTTGATATCATGATGCCGAATATGGATGGATTTGATGTATGTTTTGAATTAAGAAAATACTATGATATCCCGATTTTAATGCTAACTGCTAAAGGGGAAACGTCTCAAAAAGTAAAAGGATTTCACCTTGGCACGGATGATTATCTTGTAAAACCATTTGATCCTATAGAACTAGTAGTGAGAGTTAAGGCGTTATTGAAACGTTACCAAATTACAGTGTCGCAATCGATTCAAATTGGGAATGTACTGTTAAATCGTAAAACATTTGAAGTTACAGCCGGAGAACAAACAGTCACATTACCGCTAAAAGAATTCGAATTGCTCTTTACTTTAGGTTCTAAAGCAGGAAGAACTTGTGCGAGAGAGCAGTTAATTGAAGATGTATGGGGATATGATTTTGAAGGAAATGAACGTACACTAGACGTTCATATTAATCGACTACGTGAGAAGTTTCAAGAAGAGAAGTCGAAGTTTAGTATTAAAACGATAAGAGGATTAGGGTATCGCTTAGAGGTAAGTAAATGAGAAAAAGAGAACGAATGAGTAAGTTGAAGATGTTGAAAGTAACGGGAGCGGTATTAGCGCTTTTCTCTTTTCTCGCTATAATTTGGTCTATCGCATTTTATGTAGCAACTAGTATATTGAATGCTTTTGAAGTAAACGTATCGTCGTTTGTGGCCTTTCTAATTAGTGATATGGTCGGTTTTGTATTTATTGTTCTTATCTGGACATTGATTGGGATATTAATGAGACCAAAACGAGAGGCAATGATTTGGACTATTATTGAACCGATACAAAAAATTGCAAAAGGAGACTTCTCCGTAAAAATACGAAATGAAGAAAAGTATGATGGAGAAATTGGTGTACTCGTAAAAAGTATAAATGATATGACAGATGAACTGAATGCGATGGAGAAAATGCGCCAGGAATTTGTATCGAATGTTTCTCATGAAATACAGTCACCTTTAACTTCTATAAAAGGATTTGCTAGAGCACTACAAGATAACAATCTTTCCGAGGAAAAACGAAAGCATTATCTTACCATTATTGAAACGGAAACGACGAGATTATCTAAACTAAGCCAAAATTTACTGAAACTAACTCTTTTAGAGTCGGAAGAGTATACACCAGAAAGAGTGACTTACCGATTAGATCAACAGTTAAAGCAAACTGTGTTAAATAGTGAACCGCTCTGGGCTGAAAAAGAAATTGAATTAGACCTTGATTTAGAAAAAGTGCATATAATTGCGGATCAAGAAAGTATGAGTCAAGTGTGGATTAATTTAATTCATAATAGTATTAAATTTACTCCAAGTCGTGGCACAATTACAATTCAGTTACAAGAACATGAGAAATTCGTAGAAATACGTATTCGTGACACTGGGATTGGTATATCTGAAGAACAGAAACAACATATTTTTGAACGTTTTTATAAAGCAGATTCTTCACGCAATCGTGCTTATGGAGGAAGTGGCTTAGGCTTGGCCATTGTAAAAAAGGTACTTGACCTTCATCAAGGAGAAATAAAAGTCGAGAGTGAGGAAGGGAATGGAACAGAATTTATTGTGTGTATTTCGAATTATGAAGAGAAATAGTGTTAGGAGGATATCTTCTAACACTATTTTTCTTTAAAAATACATTCCCCGTTACTGCAACTATATTGATAAGCTGTTCCTTGGCCATTCATACGGTATGAATAATCTGATTCTTTATCTTTCTTAAAGTCAACATATGCTTCTGCACCGTTTGTATCATCATCGATATCAATGAATTGAACATAGCGTATAGAATAATCTTTCTTTTCGCTTAAACCTCTTTCTTGCAAGTTAGTATGGATACCGTCTACTAACTCGTCAAACAATGACCAGTTTAAATTAAGGTTTTTAAATGACTCAGTATGTCTTCCTAAAATGCCGTTGTCTTGTATTATTTTCTTATTATTATCGTATGTATAAGAGTATGTAAAATAAGGTTCGTCTTTATATACTACCTCTGCATAATAGCCGATATTATAAATGGGAGTATATTTTCCGGTTATGCTTTGTATTTCTTTTTGCTTATAGCCTTGTATAGTATAGAGATAGTCGCTAGTATCTTTTTCTATTACTTTATAATGTAGTGGATTACCAAATATAAAGTACATAGCCAAAAATATGATACATAGTCCGACTGCAGTTAGTGACAAGAACCATTTCTTTCTTTTCATACACATACACTCTCCTATGCTGGATTTATTTTTATTTTACATGAATTATGGCAAAAACATGAGACTTATCAATAAAAACTTTCCATAGTTACCTATAAGTAACCTACGCACATGAAAGTGCATCATTGCCTTTTTACATAAACACAGATACAATTTTAATATAATACATAACTGAGATGATTAAGGAGTGTTATACTTGGCAGAATTATTACAAGGTAAAAATGCTTTAATTACAGGAGCAGGTAGAGGAATTGGTCGCGCTGTAGCAATCGCATTAGCGAAAGAGGGCGTAAATGTAGGTCTTTTAGCTCGTTCAGAAGAAAACTTAAAAGCTGTAGCGAAAGAAGTAGAAGCAGAAGGCGTAAAAGCTGTTATTGCGACTGCTGATGTTTCTTCATACGAAGAAGTGACTACTGCGATTGAGACGTTAAAAAGCGGTTTAGGATCTATCGATATTTTAATTAATAACGCTGGTATTTCTAAATTCGGTAAGTTTTTAGAACTAGATGTTGCTGATTGGGAAAAAATCATTCAAGTAAACTTAATGGGTGTATACTATGCAACTCGTGCAGCTTTACCAAGTATGATTGAACAACAATCTGGTGATATTATTAACATTTCATCTACAGCAGGACAAAAAGGTGCACCTGTAACAAGTGCATATAGTGCTTCTAAATTTGGTGTTCTTGGCTTAACAGAATCGTTAGCGATGGAAGTTCGCAAACATAACATTCGTGTAACAGCTTTAACTCCAAGTACAGTAGCAACTGATATGGCTGTAGATTTAGGGTTAACTGATGGAAACCCAGATAAAGTAATGCAAGCAGAAGATATTGCAGAGTTTATCGTAGCGCAGCTGAAATTAAATAAACGTACATTTATTAAATCAGCAGGACTTTGGTCTACTAATCCGTAAGGGATAATTTCATAAACAAAAGAAGGGATATTTATTCTGTAATGGAGTAGATGTCCCTTCTTTATTTTTGTTTATGAGACATAATTTTCGGTATAATAATATGTGAATAGTAGAAAAGTATTGAAAGGGATGGTATTTACATGAGTACGATTGAGAAATGGACGGCTGTTGATCAATATGTGAGTGATGTATTAATACCGAAAGATTCTACATTAGAAGAAGTACTTCAAGCAAACGCTGCAGCTAATTTACCAGCACATGATGTATCGCCAACGCAAGGGAAGTTTTTGCAACTATTAGTACAAATTCAAGGAGCTCGAAACATTTTGGAAATTGGTACTCTAGGCGGATATAGCACGGTATGGCTTGCAAGGGGATTGCCATCAGGAGGCAGAGTTGTTACATTGGAGGCAAGTGAAAAGCATGCTGAAATTGCACGTAGCAATATTGAGCGTGCCAATTTGAATGATAAAATTGAAGTGCGAACAGGATTAGCTTTAGATTCTTTACAGCAAATCGAAAATGAGAATTATGAACCATTTGATTTTATTTTTATAGACGCCGATAAACAAAATAATCCTACTTATTTTGAATGGGCACTGAAACTATCACGCCCTGGTACTATAATTATTGGTGATAACGTAGTACGTGAAGGAGAAGTTATTGACAATACGAGTAACGATCCTCGCGTACAAGGGATACGTCGCTTCTATGAATTAATAGCTGCAGAGCCACGTGTAAGTGCTACTGCGCTTCAAACTGTCGGAAGTAAAGGATACGATGGGTTTGTGATGGTAGTCGTAAAAGAATGACGGAAGGTGGTAAAAAGATGAAAAAGATGTTTCAAAAATTATAACATGTATCGTGTACAACACAGCTACCTCGTGGACCTCCAACATACTTGGAAATATAAGTTTATATAAAAATTGGAGGTAAGGAATAGATGAGAACTGAAAAAGAAATGTTAGACTTAATTATAAATACAGCAAAAGAGGATGAAAGAATCCGAGCAGTTATCATGAATGGATCACGTGTAAATCCAAATGTGAAAAGAGATTGTTTTCAAGACTATGATATTATGTATGTTGTAAATGATATACAATCTTTTACGTCTAATCATAATTGGATTCATAGATTTGGAGAAATAATGATTGTACAAATGCCAGAAGAAATGTCATTAATTCCAGCGGACGAAGACGGGAATTTTCCGTATTTAATGCAGTTTATGGATGGAAATCGAATTGATTTAACGCTCGTTCCATTTGATTTGATAAATAAGTTTGTTGGACAAGATAGTTTAAGTAAACTGCTTCTTGATAAAGATAATTGTATTGTTGAATTTCCACCAGCAAGCGATAAAGATTACTTAATAAAAAAGCCTACAGAAAAAGAGTTTTTAGATTGCTGTAATGAATTTTGGTGGTGTAGTACGAATGTGGCAAAAGGACTATGGAGAGAAGAACTTTCTTATGCGAAAGGGATGCTTGATGATCCAGTACGAGATATGTTCATCGTAATGCTAGAATGGCATATTGGTATGAAAACAGACTTTACAGGTAATGCAGGAAAGTTTGGGAAGCATTTCGAGCAATATATTGAAAAAGATATGTGGGAGCAATTTAAAAGAACTTTTTCTAATGCAGAATATGAAAACATATGGGAGTCATTCTTTGTCATGGGTAATTTATTTAGGGAAGTAGCGAATGAAATTGCTAACACATATGGGTATCAATACCCGCAAGGTGATGATGACAGAGTGACGAGCTATTTAAAACATGTAAAAGCTTTGCCGAAAGATAGTGCATCGATTTATTAATTGTATAAAGCAGTAAGACTGTCCTAATTATGGACAGTCTTATTTTTGTTCATGAATAATAATTTCTCTAACAAAGTGCAGATGAATCACATATGAAATTTTAGGGAGGTTTTTATCATGTATTATTTTTATTCGTCAGAAATGTTTGCCCCATATGAATGGGGACTAGAACGAGATGTTTCGTACGCCTATATGCCATATCACTCATTTTATTATGGAGACTATATGAGCTCATTGCCATACACATATATCCCTCAAAAATATACAGTACAAATGAAAGCATATGAGCGTGGATCGTGGACACCATTTTCGTGGGTCGAAAAATATGCGTACGCATTTTCAGGGCCGTACAATAAAGCGGAAGTCGCTCTTACATTTGATGATGGACCAGATTTAGAATTTACGCCGGAAATTTTAGATAAGTTAAAACAACATAATGTGAAGGCGACTTTCTTCTTGCTTGGTGAAAATGCAGAAAAGTTTCCGAATGTAGTAAAACGTATTGCGAATGAAGGGCATGTAATTGGCAATCATACGTATAGCCATCCAAATTTAGCGAAAGTAAATGATGCTGAGTACCGTAATCAAATTATGAAAACCGAAGAAATATTAAATCGTTTAGCTGGTTATGCACCGAAATTTATTCGTCCGCCATACGGTGAAATACTTGAAAATCAATTGAAGTGGGCAACAGAGCAAAATTTTATGATTGTACAATGGAGTGTTGATACGGTTGATTGGAAAGGAGTAAGCGCTGATACGATTACAAATAATGTGTTAGGGAATTCATTTCCTGGCAGTGTCATACTCCAGCATTCGACTCCAGGTGGGCATTTGCAAGGATCTGTAGAGGCACTAGACAAAATTATTCCGCAGTTAAAAACGAAAGGGGCACGCTTTGTAACGCTGCCAAGTATGTTCCAAACATCGAAAGAGAGAAAATAAACTGGAATTTAAATCGGTCGGGTATTGTCAATCATCCACTATAAAGAATAGGACTCCCAAGTACTTTAAAATGGGAGTCCTATTTTATTTATAAACTATGATTTTCTAGTAAGTCTTTTCCTTTTTCTATAACAAATTCATAGTATGCAAGATCATATGGATAAATATCTTCAAATGTTATTGTTATCGGTTTATTTCTTAAAACAGAAATAGCCGTAAAAGATGAAATCTCTCTTTTTAATAGTTGTAGAAAAGAAGTTGCATGTACTTTCATCACATCGTCTACTTCTTCACCTGGTGCAAATGAAAGTGTATTGATGACATTGTGAAAATACATATGACAAAATTCACGATCAGTAAGATTTGAAATTTCATAATCTATTTTAAAGATACCTTTGTATGCTAAATCGGTAGTTTGAAAGAAAAGTCCTAGTTCTTCTTCAATTTCACGAAGACCGCCAATTTGTACATCTTCATCATGCATAATATGTCCAGCTGAAGTAATATCCCATATACTCGGAGCTTCTTTTTTATTTTTAGAGCGTAATTGAAAATATAAAAACATATCTTCAGCATCTTTTTCTACAAACCAACAATGAAATGTTTCATGCCAATCACCGTCACGATGCACTTCATCACGTAATTTCTTCCCAAGTATATTTCTTTCAGTATCAAATATTGTTAACCACTCTGTCATTTAAATTCCCCTTTCTGCAAATTTTATTATACAATATTTGTATTGAATTTTGGGAAAATAAAGAAAAAGGGTGAGTATAAGTGGGGATAGAGAATAAGGAAATAAAATCGATTATTTCAACAGAGGAAGAGTTACGAAAAATATTGGGGCGACCAAGTGAGCGAGCTTTGAAAAAAGTTATTTCATCATTAGACCATCATTGCATAGATTTTCTGTCTAAATCTCCTTTTCTAGTATTATCTACTGCAAATAAATTAGGAGAGTGTGATGCTTCGCCGAGAGGAGACGCACCTGGATTTGTATACGTATTAAATAATAATAAAATTATTATTCCAGAAAGACCAGGCAACCGTCGTATAGACTCCATTTTGAATATTATTTCAAATCCGCACGTAGGGTTACTCTTTTTGATCCCTGGTCTTGGGGAGACACTCCGAATAAACGGCCGAGCATTCATTACAAACGATGAAGAAATTTTGCAAGAAATGCAGGCAAATGGACGCAATCCGTTACTTGGAATTGTTGTTGAAATAGAGGAATGCTATATTCATTGCGCAAAAGCTTTTATTCGTTCTAAGATGTGGGATTCAGAATTTTGGTTAAATAAAAAAGAATTACCTTCAGCAGCAAAAATGTTGCTGGAGCATGCGAAAGTGAATGCTTCAGAAGAAGATGTTGCACGTTCTTTAGAAGAAAGTTATACGAAAAGATTGTATTAAAAAACTTTATTAATATATCTTTGTAAGGTGAATATCTACGTATTTTAGAATGGGATATTTATATATGAACTGTTGATTTACAAAATGGAGAAATAGCAAAATAGGTAAATCGAGCGGCAATTGTAAAATGTTATTGTGAAATATAATAAAAAATGATATTGAAAATAGTTAGTAAAAATAGGCTTGCTTTTTAAAAAGTTGATAACTATAATAAGTTAACAAATAGACATGAACGAAAAGTAATGATAAGGACATGAAATCATTTTTACGGTTTACAGAGAGGGAAGCCAAGGGTGTGAGCTTCCTAACACGAGAAATGGTTTTACCACCTTTGAACTTCAATGGTGAACGAGTAATCTAGTAATTATTGACGGAATCAGCCGTTATCTGAACTTGAGCAATCTAGAAGGAAATAAGTCTGGATTGGAACAAGGGTGGAACCACGAAAACACATTCGTCCCTTTCCTAGGGATGAGTGTGTTTTTTTATTGAATTAGGGATTGAAAATTAAAAATAATTAAAAAATAGTATTGATTTTGTTGTTTATACGAGTATAATGAGTTAACAAATAAACATGAACGAAAAAGTAACGATAAGGACACGGAATCATTTTTACGGTTTACAGAGAGGGAAGCCAAGGGTGTGAGCTTCCTAACACGAGAAATGATTTTACCACCTTTGAACTTCAATAGTGAACGAGTAATCTAGTAATTATTGACGGAATCAGCCGTTATCTGAACTTGAGCAATCTAGAAGGAGTTAAGTCTGGATTGGAACAAGGGTGGAACCACGAAAACACATTCGTCCCTTTCCTAGGGATGAGTGTGTTTTTTTACTTTGAAAGGAGGTGCAGTAAAATGAAACGATTTGTACGTACGGAAATAACCACCACCTGCATGATTAAAAAGCAGAGCAAGGTGATTGATAGAGATAAAAAATAAAATTGTAGGAGGAGATTAGAAAATGAATAACGTTATTAATGTTGGGGTGTTAGGCTTAGGTACGGTCGGAAGTGGTGTTGTCCATATTTTGAAAGAACATTATAAAAAAATTAAACTTGATACAGGGTATGAAGTGAAGGTAAAGACAGTCGTTGTACGTGACTTAGAAAAAGAACGTGATGTTTGCATTGATGGAATCGTAGTAACAAGTCATGTCGATGAAGTTCTAAATGATCCAAATATTGATATTGTAGTAGAGGTAATGGGCGGAATTGAAGAAGCAAAGCAACATATTGTTAAGGCTTTACGAAATAAAAAACATGTCGTAACAGCAAATAAAGATTTAATGGCTGTATACGGTGCAGAGCTTCTCCAAGTGGCGAACGATAATGATTGTGATTTATGTTATGAAGCAAGTGTAGCGGGCGGTATTCCGGTGTTAAGAGGATTAACAGACGGATTAGCTTCAGATCAAATTGAAAAAATAATGGGAATTGTAAATGGAACAACAAATTACATGTTAACAAAGATGAGTCAAAATGGATGGTCGTATGAAGAGGCTTTACAGGAAGCACAAAAATTAGGTTTCGCAGAATCGGATCCAACAGCGGATGTAGATGGGTTAGATGCGGCGAGAAAGGTAGCCATTCTTGCAAACTTAGGTTTTTCGATGAATGTTTCTTTAGATGATGTGCAAGTAAGAGGGATTCGAAAGGTCGAAAAAGAAGATTTACAAATGGCTGAAAAGTTAGGATTTACTATGAAATTAATTGGTAAAGCAGAGAAACAAGGGTCAGCCATTCATTTAAGTGTAGAACCGACGCTTTTACCAAGTCATCATCCATTATCGAATGTAAATAATGAATTTAATGCAGTATATGTTCATGGTCAAGCAGTAGGAGAAGTAATGTTTTACGGACCTGGAGCTGGGAAGTTACCAACTGGTTCTGCTGTAGTAAGTGATATTATTTCAATCGTTAAAAGTATGAATCAAGTTCCGAAAAATAAAAGTGCGTTAAAAGAACCAGAACCGTATGAATTACAAGGAGATGAAGAAGTCGTTTCGAAATATTTCTTACGTATTTCATTACGAGATGAACCTGGGATGTTGCAAAAAATAACAGAATGTTTCGTCAATTGTTCTGTAAGTTTAAAAGAAGTTATTCAATTACCTTTAAATCGTGAACTTGCAGAAGTCGTTGTTGTGACACATCAAACTTCAAAGTATCAATTCGAACGAGTACTAGGAGCGATAGAAGATGTCGCAAGTGAAATAAACAGTTATTACATTATTGAGGAGGAAAAACAATATGTATAAAGGATTATTAAAACAGTATGCTTCTTATTTACCGGTGAATGAAAATACACCTGATGTGAGCTTAATGGAAGGAAATACACCGCTTATTCCGTTATTAAATATATCAAAACAATTAGGAATTCAGTTATACGGTAAGTATGAAGGAGCGAATCCGACAGGTTCTTTTAAAGATCGTGGTATGGTAATGGCTGTTGCGAAGGCGAAAGAAGAAGGTTCGGAGGCAATTATTTGTGCATCAACAGGTAATACTTCGGCATCGGCCGCAGCATACGCGGCACGCCTTGGAATGAAATGTATAATCGTAATCCCTGAAGGAAAGATTGCACATGGAAAATTAGCGCAAGCAGTCGCCTATGGAGCTGAAATCATTTCAATAGAAGGAAATTTTGATGATGCACTTAAGGCTGTAAGAAATATTGCTGCTGAAGAGCCGATTACATTAGTAAACTCAGTGAATCCTTATCGAATTGAAGGGCAAAAAACAGCAGCGTTTGAAATTTGTGATCAGTTACAAAGTGCACCAGATGTTTTAGCGATTCCTGTTGGAAATGCTGGAAATATTACAGCGTACTGGAAAGGTTTCTGTGAATATGAGAAAGAAAAAGGCTATAAGAAGCCAAGAATTCACGGGTTTGAAGCGGAAGGAGCAGCTGCTATTGTAAAAGGACATGTCATTGAAGAACCTGAAACAATTGCAACAGCGATTCGCATCGGTAACCCAGCAAGTTGGTCATATGCAGTAGAGGCTGCTGAACAGTCTCATGGTGAAATAGATATGGTATCAGATGAAGAAATTTTACATGCGTATAGATTATTAGCAAAAACGGAAGGGGTTTTCGCTGAGCCAGGATCAAATGCTTCATTAGCCGGCGTTATTAAACATGTTCAATCGGGAAAAATCAAAAAAGGAGAGACAGTTGTTGCAGTTTTAACTGGAAATGGGTTGAAAGATCCTGATATCGCAATCTCTTCTAATACATTAGATATTGCAAGTGTTTCAAATAATATAGAACAAATTAAAGAGCATATAAAAGGGGTGATTATGTCGTGATACCATTAAGTATTCGTGTTCCTGCTAGTACAGCGAATGTTGGACCTGGATTTGATTCAGTAGGAATAGCTTTGTCATTATATTTAGATGTAGTGGTAAAAGAAAAAGCTGATAAATGGCAAGTAATCCATTCCTTTGAAGAGTCAATTCCGACAGACGATAAAAATTTAATCGTTAGCACGGCATGTAAAGTGAGTCCTTCTTTATTACCCCATATAATAGAGGTTACTAGTAATATCCCACTAACAAGAGGTCTAGGAAGTAGTGCATCAGCCATTGTAGCAGGGATAGAGCTTGCGAATCAACTTGGCAATTTGAACTTAACAACTGATCAAAAAGTTCAAATTGCTACAAATTTTGAAGGACATCCAGATAATGTTGCTGCTTCTATATTAGGAGGAACTGTAATCGGAGCACTTGATGGAAAGAATGTTTCGGTTGTAAGAATTGAAAGTAAGGAATTAGGTGTAATTTCTCTTATTCCAAATGAAGAGTTAAATACAGATGAAAGCCGATCTGTATTACCAGATGTGTTTCCATTTCATGAAGCAGTTAAGGCTAGTGCAATCAGCAACGTATTAGTAGCTGCATTTTGTCAAAAGAAGTGGGAAGTTGTAGGTGAAATGATGGAAAGAGATCATTTTCACGAGCCGTATCGTTTAGAACTCGTCCCGTTATTACCATCTATTCGTAAATGTGCAAAAGAATTTGGAGCATACGGCACAGCGCTTAGCGGTGCAGGCCCATCCATTTTTATATTGACACCATATGATAAACGTCAAGAAATTGCTGAGCAATTAGCGAGAGTATTTACGTCTATGAAAGTGTGTGAGCTAGAAATCGATCATAGAGGAATTACTGTAAATAAAGAAGAACATATAGGGCTAAAAAAAAGCTAGCATTGCTAGCTTTTTTTGTTGTAAATATCTTTTCAGTGGGCATATAAAAGAAAAGTAATAATGTATAATTTAGTAAAGCGTGTATTCATTTGGAGGTGATCGTATGAAGAAAGAGTCACCAGAAGAAAAAAGAGAATGTATAAGGCAAAGTGAATTGAAAAATAATCCTACCGGTTCTTTAAAGGATGGATTAAACAGAGCTGAATCCGGTAGTCCAGTTGATATGACAGGTGGTATGAATTGGAAAGGTACAGCGCTAGTAATTTTAGTGCTAGTTTTAGGCTATATTATATACACTTATTTTTTTAGTTAAAAAATGCACATTAAAGTTATGAATTATTTGCTTTTATAAGTAGTGAGGATGAAAAAACACGGTTATTGTATTACATATATTTTAAGAAGGTTAAAGTTATCCATAAAAATTTATTTATAATACTCAAAATAGAGCTAGCGTTATGCTGGTTCTATTTTTTTGCCACATTCCTGTAACAAAGCCCCTGTATATTCAGTGGTGGAGGTGCAGAAGATGAAAAAAATGATAGCAATATGTCTTCTTACAACGATGTCATTTTCGACTTTAGTCGGGTGTGATGTAAAAGGTAACAAGGCTGTACAAGAGTCTAAAGTAAAGAAAGCGACGTATAAAGAGTTTACTTACGATGTAAATCCAGAGACTTTCATGTTAACTGTAGAACATGATGGTGTAAAGGAACAGGCGTCACAGCCTTTACCGAAAATGAAGGTGTCGAATGTGAAAAAAGATAAGGGGCGCACATCATGGGAATACCCAGATCAAAAAGTAATAGTGAATGTAGAAAAGAAAAAAGATCACCTAAATATTGAAGTGGAATCAATTGGTGCAGAAAGCTTCACATGGCCGAAAGTACAAGCTGAAAACTATACACTTCCGTTATGGGAAGGTAAGCAAATTCCGAGTAATGATGAAAATTGGAAGAAGTTTTTAAAGGATGATGCATATTCATTTGCTGAATCATTTTCTATGAAGTTTTTTGCGTTAAATGGTTCGAAATATTCCATTGTATATATTGCGAACAATATGTTTAATAATGAATTGAAATTTCATTCGGATCCGAAAATAGGATTTGATTTTATACATGAATTCCCGAATATAAATAAAAATAAAACATATGGATTTCAATTATATGTGACCAATAATGATGCAGTCAGTATTGCTAAACTGTATAAGGATAATATTACTGGAAAAGGTGAATTTAAAACATTACAAGAAAAGGCTAGAAAAAATAAAGAGATTGAAAAACTTTATGGTGCGGCTCATTTTTATTTTTGGAATCAAAATGGTTTGTCTGACAGTAACGTAAATTGGCCGAAGATAAGAGAACAAATAAATAGTCCTGTGTTTAGCCATATAAAAGAGCTTATTCAAAAGAATAGTTCGGAGCCTGGAGAATTGAATGTATTTGAGCAAGTAAGTAAACAAGATTTCATTGATCAGTACCAAAAAAATGTTATTTTGCGTTATGTAAATGAAGTATTATCAATGAAGGAATTGTATAAAGAGGATATTTTCCCAAAAGTTGATCAGAAGGCTAGTGAGTTATTAAACAAAGGCGTGGATCAGTTATCGAAGATGGAGTTATATAACTTAAATAAGCATGTATTAAAGTCGGTGCTCGGTGATGCGATTGAAGAAGTAAGTAAATGGGGTAAGGCAGATGGAACGGATATTATAAAGGAAATGAAAGCAGCAGGAATAGACAATGCGTGGATTGGGTTACCGAACTGGGAACAAGGGTATATGCAGCCTGATTTCGTGACAGAAGCTAAGAAAATGGGATATTTAGTTGGTCCGTATGATTCTTATCATTCTATTCACGAAAAGGCTGATAAAAATTGGAATACAGCTTCTTTTCATGATCCATCGTTATATGAAGAGGCAACTGTGACGAAGAAAAATGGAGAAAAAGTGCAAGGTTTTTTAGGTAGAGGGCGAAAGTTAAATCCAACTTTATCTCTTCCTAGTGTAAAAGAGCGAATGAACGATATATTACAAAATGGACCTAAATATAATTCATGGTTTATTGATTGTGATGCGACAGGTGAAATTTATGATGACTATTCGGCCAAACATATAACAACACAAGAACAAGATTTGAAAGCAAGGTTGCAACGCATGGATTATATTGCACAAGAAAAAGGTATGGTAGTTGGTTCAGAAGGTGGAAATGACTTTGCAAGTAGCACGATTGCATTTGCTCACGGTATTGAAACACCGGTTATTAAATGGGACGATGAAGATATGAGGAAAAATAAAATAAGTCCGTATTATGTGGGCGGATATTGGTCACCGAATCAAAATGTTCCAGAAAAATATGCAAAACAAGTACCGTTGAAAGAAGAATATAAACAAGTTTATTTAAATCCAGTATATTCGGTACCGTTATATAAATTAGTATACAACGATTCTGTAATTACAACGCATCACTGGGAATGGGGAAGTTTGAAAGTAAAAGATGAGGTAGGAAACCGTATGTTATATGAGTTATTGTATAATGTTCCTCCGTTATACCATTTAGATGAAGTAGAGTGGAATAAGCATAAACAAGAAATTACGCAGCATCTGAAAGTTTGGAATGAAGTTCATGAAAAGGCAGTAAAAGAAGAAATGACGAACTTTGCATATTTGTCAGAAGATAAATTAGTCCAATCTGCTTCATATGGAAAAGATATTAAAGTTATTGTGAATTTCTCAAATGAAGAGGTAGAAATAGATAAGGCGAAACTAAAAGCAAAATCCGCTGTTATTTATAATCATGGGAAGAAAACAATGTATACACCGCTTGAGGGATAATATGAAATGTATTGTTGCATTACTAATTTTTCAGGTGAAAATTGAAGGGTTCGAAACGAATAAATTTATAAATCTGTAATTTCGGATGTTACGAAGCGTTAAATTTTTGAAGTTGAAAAATAGTGACTTGCCAAAAATAAGCACGAGAGTATAATGTGAAATGGAATACATATTGGATTCACCATGTAACCTTACAAAAATGTAAGGTGTTTGAAAGGAAATTCAATATGAAGATTGCTAGACATACATTATACTAGGGAAAGAGAAAGAGAGGCGAATGAAGATGAGCTCTGAATTAGAACAAAATACGAGAAGCAATAAAAAACGTTCTAAAAGAAAGTCAATAAAATGGTTCATTTTAATTCCATTTTTCCTACTTATTTTTGGAGGAGTAGGATATGGATCATTAATATATAATAAAGCAAAAGCTGTTGTAAGTGATGCGTATGCACAAATTGATAAATCATCAAAACGTGATAAAGAAGTTGAGCCTTTAAAGGATAACATCTCTATTTTAATTATGGGTGTAGATGGTAGTGAAATGCGAAAAAGTCAATACGGAGAAGCAGTTCGAACAGATGCACTTTTATTAGCAACAATTAATAAAGATGATAAATCAGTAAAATTAGTAAGTATTCCGCGTGATTCACGTGTATATATTCCATCTAGAAAGAAATTAGATAAAATTACACACGCACACGTATTTGGTGGTGTTGAAAGTACACGAGATACAGTGGAAAGATTTTTAAATGTTCCTGTTGATTATTATGTGAAGTTTAACTTTGAATCATTCGTACAAATTGTCGATTCACTTGGTGGTATTGATATTGATGTACCTGTTACTTTCACAGAGCAAGATAGTAAAGACCAAGCAGGTATGATTCATTTAGAAAAAGGCTTCCAACATTTAAATGGAGAACAAGCACTTGCACTTGCAAGAACGCGTAAAATTGATAGTGACGCAATGCGTGGCCAAAGACAACAACTTGTAATAGAAGCAATTGCAAAAAAAGCAATGTCTGTCCAATCTATTAGCAAAATGGGCTCTTTACTTGATGCGGTTGATAAAAATATGAAAACGAACTTAACTTTCGATGATATGATTGCCATTACAAAAAATATGGCAGGATCTAATTTGGAAATGGAAAAAATGCAAATAGAAGGTACGGATAAACGTATCGGAGGTATTTATTATTACATTCCAAATGAAAAAAATGTGAAAGATATTTCGAAAAAATTAAATGATCATCTAGGTGTAACACCAAAACCAGTTCGAAATGAATAATAAAAAAAGATTGGCCTTTGCCAATCTTTTTTTATCGAGATGGATTTGTAACTTTTCTGTAACGATTTTTTATTTTAGAAAAATTATACTCATATGTATGAGAATATTGGAGAAGTAGAAAGTAAAGAGAAATAATGAAAATCTGTAATAAGGAAAGATATCATATGCAGAAATGGATAGGCATTATGGGAATCATTTTTATGTTGACTGGATGTAAAATGTCTGAAGCTCCAACAAGTTTAATGGGGGCTCCTGCCAATGAAAAATGGATTAATGAACTAAAAGAGCAAATAGATAAAGATTTGCCTGTAAATTATCGATTGCTTACTCCAATGTCTAATAAAGATAAACAGATGATTTGGTCAATGGATTTTAAACAAGATAATAAGAAAGAAGCCATCTTATTTTATAAATTGCCGAATGAAGATCATAGCGTATATTTAGCTGTATATGAAGAAGTCGGAAATGGCTGGAAAGTAAAATCCACGCAAAAATTTGATGGTGGAGATGTAGATATCGTTGAAGTCGGTGATTTTACAGGGAACGGGAAGCGAGAGTTATTAATCGGAATTTCTGTAAGTCGTGAATCGTTAGAACATGTTATGTATGTTTTTTCAGAAGAAAATGAAGATATGAAGGGAATATATAATCGAAGTTATACGAAGTTATTCATAGAGGATCTAAATAAAAATGGATTGAAAGATATAAGCCTTGTTACGTATGAAAAAGATGAGAAATTGACAGTTGAGTTCATGGAACAATTTAAGACTTTATCTGAAGCGTCATTCGATCCATTTATAAATAGCATCCAAAGAATACAAATGGGCCGCATTTCTAAATCACTAAAGGCGGTTGTAATTGACGCAGGTGTTGGCGCTCATTCAGGGATAACATATGTAGCAAAATTTGATAAGGGTCATTATGAGCCACTACCTATAGATGGAAAAGAAGATTTATTCAATGATTATGTAGTTGAAAGCAAAGATATAAATGAAGACGGCATTATTGAATTTGTTCGTACAGTGCGTCCAAAAGGTTGGGAAGAGGTAGCGTACGGAGAGAGTACGATGTTTGAACGTTATATTCAGTGGAGTGAAGATGGAATTAAACCGATAGAAGAAAGATATGTAAATATAGAGAAAGGTTATTTTGTGAAAATCCCGCAAGCGTTAATTGGGAAAATAACTGTTCCAGTTCAGCGAGAAGTATCAGATGTTCAAAAATTTATAGATACTACGACAAATGAACTATGGCTTGAAGTCCATATATTTAAGCGGAAAGAATGGTTCAAAATAAAAGGATACGAGGCAGCAGTAAAAACGGCCTCTCACGTATACGCCGTACCGAAACAACCACATTTTGAAAAAGTGAAAGCATATGTAAAGCCGCTAGCGGATTATCAACAAGAGTAGGGAGGTGGGAAGTATGCCAACAATTTTAGTTTTAGAAGATGAAATGCCTATTCGTAGTTTTATCGTATTAAATTTGAAACGTGCTGGATTTTATGTATTAGAAGCTAGTACTGGAGAAGAGGCGTTACAGATATTATGTGAACATACTGTTGATGTAGCATTGCTTGATGTAATGTTACCAGGAATTGATGGTTTTCAAGTTTGTAAAGCGATTCGGGAAGAAAATAAAACAATCGGTATTATTATGTTAACCGCACGTGTGCAAGATGAAGATAAGGTACAAGGATTAGGAATTGGTGCAGATGATTATATCGCAAAGCCGTTTAGTCCAGTGGAATTAACTGCACGTATACAATCGTTATTAAGAAGAATAGAAGTACATGATGAAAAAGCGAATACGATCACATCTGGCCCGTTTTTGTTAAATATTATAGAAGAAAGATTATATAAAAGTGGACAATTAGTCGATCTAACCCCTACAGAGTATATGATATTACAGTATTTAATGAATCAGGCTGCAAAGCCGGTTTCGCGTGATGAAATTTTAAATATGATTTGGGGAACGAATTATGTAGGTGAGACGAAAGTAGTAGATGTAAATATGAGACGGTTACGTCAAAAAATAGAATGTAATCCATCAGAACCTGAATTTATTCTTACTGTGTGGGGAAAAGGATATGTGTGGAAGGAAAGTATGAGATGAAAAGAAAAGTGACTTTATATTTTATGACGGTCATTATACTTATGCTTGTATTATTTGAAGTCGTATTTTCAGTCTCCATTTATCGTTATTATTATAATGGTATTGTGCAATATATAGAATCTCATGCGAAGACAAGTACACGATTTTTCTCTGAATACAATTCACTATACTTTATTCGGTTGCAAGAATACAGCGGTGATATAATTGAGAGCTTTCAGTTAGAAGGAACAGAATTACAATTAATTGATCGACATGGTACGATTATACAGTCATCAAGTGGACGAAAGGTAGAAGGTAAAATAGTTATTCCGTATACGTTACTAGAAGGAGAAATGTATCATCAAGTGACTACTACGAAAGACAATGTGAAACAATTAGAAGTGATTAGTCCGCTTATTCATCAAGGACAAACGATTGGTGTTTTGAAATATACGACTATTTTAACGAATGTAAATGCCAAGATTATCGAAATCATTGTGTTTACTATTTCTGTAGGCATTGTTATTTCAGGAATTGTCTTCTTAATCAGTAGACGATTAGCGAATTCGTTTGTTAAACCTATCGAATCTATTATTCATGCTTCTTCACAAATCGCAGAAGGTACATTAAAGAAGAAAATTAAAGAGGATTATCCTGGTGAATTAGGTGAGTTGGCACATAGTTTAAATCATATGTCTAATAAAATAGAAAAAGCGGAACAGATGAAAAATGAATTTATTGCTTCGATTTCTCATGAAATACGAACGCCTTTAACTGGAATTAAAGGTTGGAGTGAGACGTTAAAAACGGTAGATCATTTAACGGAAGAAGAGATAAAGCAAGGCATGGGAATTATATCAGGTGAAACAGACCGATTGATTCATTTAGTAGAAGAATTGCTAGATTTTTCAAGATTACAATCAAATCATTTTAATTTATATAAACAAAAGGTGCAATTATACGATATACTAGAGGAGACGATTTGGCAATTAACTCCTAATGCTGAAGAGAAGCAAATGCAATTCATCAAAACTATAGAACGAATTGAATTGATAGGAGATCGAAATAGGCTAAAGCAAGTTTTCTTGAATATTGTTCAAAATGCCATTAAATATTCACATAAAAATGGTAAAGTATATATTGAAGCGACTAAAAATGAAGGACAAGCAGTGATAAAGGTGAAAGACGAAGGGATTGGAATTGCTAAAGAGCATTTACCATATATAGAACAGTCATTTTACCAGATTAATAACCATGCTACAGGTGCCGGTCTTGGTTTAGCTATCGTTAAAAAAATGGTAGAGCTTCATGGAGGTACACTTAGTTTTATAAGTAAAGAAGGAATAGGAACAACTATTTTGATAAAACTCCCATTATAATACATATATAGATCTGTTTATATAGTGTAATAAAATAAATAGATGTATAATTATATTGGGTGATTTATATATAAGATTAATAGGGAGAGGAATTCGATAGAATGGAAAAAGCTTTTAAAATTAAACGAGTAGTAGTCGTTTTAATAGCGATTGCAGCAGTAGCTATTGGGTATTTCATGTTTCAATCCATTACTTCACCAGCAAAGGCTGTTGCAAAACAAGAAAACATAGTACAGCTTGCAAGTGAACAACCGAAAGTAGAAATGAATAAAACGGCACCAAGTCGTTTTAATGGGAAAGAAAGAAAAGTTGCTTATCTTACATTTGATGATGGCCCAGGGAAATATACGGCTGAATTGTTAAATATGTTAAAACAGCATGATGCGAAGGCGACGTTCTTTTTAATTGGAGCGAATGTAAAAGAATTTCCAGATTTAGTGAAACGTGAAAATGCAGAGGGTCATTATGTAGGTATGCATAGTATGACACATAATTTTGCAAAGTTATATAAAAATGGCGAGTATGTAAATGAAATGAAAGAAGATCAAAGCTTAATCGCAAATATTATTGGAAAATCACCTAAATTAACACGTCCGCCATACGGTTCGATGCCTGGATTAAATGAAGGTCTTCGAAACAAAGTGGTAGAGGGCGGTTTTAAAGTATGGGATTGGACAATTGATTCATTAGATTGGAGATATAACAAAGTGCAAGTTGATGCAGCGGCAGCACAAATTGCTCAAAACGTAATAACAAATGCAACAAAACCACAGGAAGTTATTTTAATGCATGACATTCACCCACAATCAGTTGCTGCTGTGCCAGCAATTTTAAAAGGGTTAAAAGAAAAGGGTTATGAGTTTGAAGCTTATCATGAAGAGAGTCACTTCCCAGTGAATTTCTGGCATGATAACCGTATGTAATGGAGGAATGAACGTTGAAGTATGGAAAAGTAGCAGTAGTTGGAGCACTATCAGTAGGACTATTAACAGGTTGTTTCGGTGAAAAACCAGAAGAAAATCTTTATACAGCTTTTGAAACAGCGGCAACACAAGAAAAATCATTAGTTGATGAAGCGAAGAAGTTAGAGAAGTTAGAGAAGGAAGGTCAAGAGCTATATTCTCAAATTTTACAAGAAGGTAAAGATCATAATGACGCTGTTATGAAGAAAATAGAGCAAGCTACTGCAAATGTAGATGACCGTGAAAAAGTATTGAAAAATGAAAAAGAAATGCTAGAAAAAGCTCAGAAAGAAACAAAATCTGTGCAAGGAAATATAGAGAAGCTTGAAGATAAGAAGTTACAAAAACAAGCGAAAGCAGTAGAAGAGTCGTATAAAAACCGTTATGATGCATTCCAAAAGATGAATGAAAATTATACGAAGGCGTTAGCGACTGAAAAAGAACTGTATGAAAAATTAAAAGTAAAAGAAACGAAATTAAAAGAGATTGGTGAAAAAGTTAAAGCTGTTAATGAATCAACTGTGGAAGCACAAAAATCAAAAGAGCAATTTAACAATTTTACAAAAGAGTATAATGACAGTAAATTAGCATTCTACAAAGATGCAGAGATTAAGATTAAAGATCAGAAATAAAGAAGAATCTTAAGCATAATAAAAAGCCGGAGAAACATCGTTACAAATGTTTTTTCGGCTTTTTACGTTAAATGAATAGAAAAGACTGGAATTGATATCATAAAAGAGTTATAGTGAATTGTTCCAAGGGAAACATTGTAAAGTAAGGAGAATGAAATATGTCATATGAATTTTTATTCAAATTAGGTTTAGCACTCTTTTTAGGATTATTCATCGGGATAGATAGGCAGCTAAAGAATAAACCGCTTGGTGTGAAAACAAGTATGGTTATTTCTGTAGCAAGTTGTTTAATTACAATGGTTTCAATTGAATCAGTGAATGTTTATTCTGTACCGGGTCATACAAATATGGATCCAATGCGTCTTGCTGCTCAAATTGTGAGTGGGATTGGTTTTCTTGGGGCAGGTGTTATTTTACGAAGAAGTAATGATGTTATTTCTGGATTAACGACAGCTTCTATGGTGTGGGCTGCTTCAGCTTTAGGTATTGCGATTGGAGCAGGATTTTATGTACAAGCGACGGTTGCTATGATTTTAATTATTTTAGCGATTAACGTACTTCCGCAAATTGTGAAAATTGCAGGCCCTTATTCATTAAGACAAAAGGACTTATCTATAAAAATTACTGTAAAAGAGCATCATGAATTAGATGGTATATTTAAGCAAATTAAAAATTTAGGTATGCATGTGAAACGAGTGAAAATTAAAGATATTGATAATGGAGCATTCCAGCAATTGGAGATGGTTATTTTAGCTCCAGAAGATTTATATACAACTGAGTTATACAGTTCCCTAAAAGAGATTGATCGTGTTGTTTCAGTTGAAGTGGAAAGTAGATAATTGTGATAAAAAGAGTGAAGTGCATTCACTCTTTTTTTATTTGGATTTTTAAGGAAATAAATTGATATAATGATGAATAACAAGGGGGAGAAATGATGGAAATACATATTAGAAGAGCGATAAAAGATGATATACGAGGTATAGCCAAGGTGCATGTTGATAGCTGGAAAACAACATATAAAGGGATATTTGCTGACGAATTTTTAGAAAATATAACATATGAGCAACGAGAAAAACAATGGAAAAATATTTTTCAACAAGAAGATACATACCAATATAGATTTGTAGCAGAGACGTCAGATGAAACAATAATCGGATTCATTGACGGGGGAGTGGAAAGAAGTGGTACATATAATTGTGATGGGGAATTATATGCAATCTACCTTTTACAAGAGTATCAAGGAATGAAAATAGGACAAAAGTTATTTCAAGCTTTATTATCGGAATGTATAAACAATGATATGCAATCACTTTTAGTGTGGGTTGTTACGAATAATCCTTCTAAAAATTTTTATGAAAAATTTAATCCGGAAAAAATTGATACAAAATTTTTAGAGCGAGTACAGGTAGAAGAGACAGCGTATTGTTGGAGAGATATAAATAATATTATTATGTAAACTTTATGTTTGAAAGAGGTATACCAATTAAGGTATACCTCTTTTGTTTAACTATTTTGAAGGGGATTATTAATGAAATAAATAAGTATGTAGTTTGAAAGAGAGAATTTTTCTTGTTTATTATTAATTAGATTAAAGAAAAGAGAGAAAACAAGAAAAATTAAATTAGATAAAAAAATTCTGAAATATACTATTGAATTGAATATCATTATCAATTAGAATCATAGTTGATAACGATATTCAATTGTTGTTTATTATATAAAATTTCGATAGCTTTAATATAAAGAGGAGGACCAACATGCAGCATGCGAAACAAATCGCAGAACATGCAACATTACAAAGTTTTTTAAACTGTTATTTAAGGGAAACAGGGAGTGGAGAATGGATTACAGAGGATGAAAAAATGAAAAGTATCTTCAGTAATACGTTGAATAGAGATATAGTCCCCACATATTTATATTGTCGGCTATCGGCGCAGAACGTTACTTTGTATGGAGAAGTTATATATAAATCAGCAACAGATCGCCATTTGTTTGGAGAACAATTTTATTATCAAATGGGAGAAAATAAGAATGTTATAAAAGCAGATTACGTTACAGTTATTACATTCTTAATAAAAGAGATGTCTATCAACTACGGAGAAGGGACGAATCCTGCTGAACTTATGCTTCGAGTTATTCGTAGTTGTCAAAATATTGAAGAATTTACAAAGGAGAGAATAGAAGATACATCTGCATTATACGGTTTCCATACATCCTTTATAGAAGCGGAGCAATCTTTATTATTTGGACATTTAACTCATCCAACCCCAAAGAGTAGACAAGGTATTTTGGAATGGAAAAGCGCAATGTATTCTCCAGAATTAAAAGGAGAATGTCAGCTTCATTATTTTAGGGCACATAAAAATATAGTAAATGAAAAATCATTATTGTTAGATTCTACAACAGTAATTCTAAAAGAAGAGTTACGTAATGATGAGATGGTTTGTAAAGAATTTATATCGAAGTATTGTAATGAAGATGAATATTCATTACTTCCAATTCATCCGCTTCAGGCAGAATGGCTATTACACCAATCATACGTACAGGATTGGATAGATCAAGGAGTACTTGAATATATCGGTCCTGTCGGTAAGTATTATATGGCAACATCATCACTTAGGACGTTATATCATCCCCAATCAAAATATATGCTTAAGTTTTCATTCCCAGTAAAAGTAACAAATTCAATGCGTATTAATAAATTGAAGGAACTAGAGAGTGGTCTTGAAGGAAAGGAAATGCTAAATACAGCAATTGGTGAAGTATTAGAGAAGTTTCCAGGATTTGATTTTATTTGTGATCCAGCATTTATTACATTAAATTACGGAGCAGAAGAATCCGGATTTGAAGTAATTATACGAGAGAATCCTTTTTATAGAGAACATGCAAACGACGCTACATTAATTGCTGGACTAGTGCAAGATGCTATACCTGGGGAACGCACTCGTTTATCGAATGTTATACATCGACTAGCAGATGTAGAAAGTAGAAGCTGCGAAGAAGTAAGTTTAGATTGGTTTAGACGATATATGAATATTTCTTTAAAGCCAATGGTATGGATGTACTTACGTTATGGTGTGGCGTTAGAAGCGCATCAGCAAAATAGTGTTGTTCAGCTAAAGGACGGTTACCCGGTAAAATATTATTTCCGTGATAATCAAGGGTTTTATTTCTGTAATTCAATGAAAGAGATGCTTAATAATGAGTTAGCTGGTATTGGAGAACGTACTGGAAATTTATATGACGATTATATTGTAGATGAAAGATTTCGTTACTACTTAATTTTTAATCATATGTTTGGACTCATTAACGGATTTGGTACAGCTGGATTAATTCAGGAGGAAATTCTGCTCTCGGAATTAAGATCGGTACTTGAATCATTCCTTCCTTATAATCGTGAACCTTCGACCTTTTTAAGAGAATTGTTAGAAGAGGGTAAATTGGCATGTAAAGCAAATTTATTAACGAGATTTTTCGATGTCGACGAGTTAAGTAATCCTTTAGAACAAGCAATTTACGTACAGGTACAGAATCCGCTTGTTAGAGAAGTGGCTGTCCGTTCATAAATAACGATAAAATTTCACGTAATACAAATAATGGTATTTTTATAAGGTGGAGGGGCTTATGAGAGTGGACATGTATCATACGAAAATATTGAAAGCGCTTGAATCAGAAGATTACATTTCAGTGCGAAGAAGAGTGTTATGTCAATTAGTAGAATCGTTAATTTATGAGGGAATCATTACGCCAGTTCGTATAGAAAGTGAAGAACAAATTCTTTTTCTTATAGAAGGACTCAATGAAGACAACAAAAGTGTCACGTACGAATGTTATGGAAGAGAACGAATGACATTTGGACGTATTTCTATAGATTCATTAATAGTAAGATTTCAAGAGGAAAAACAAGAAGTACAATCAGTTTCGCAATTTTTAGAAGAAGTTTTTCGAGTTGTTAACGTAGAACAAACGAAATTAGATTCTTTTATTCACGAATTAGAACAAACGATATTTAAGGACACGGTTGCACAATATGAAAGACATAATAAGGTGAAATATACTCGAAAATCATACGATGAATTTGAAAGCCTTTTAATAGACGGTCATCCATATCATCCTAGCTATAAAGCACGCATTGGGTTTCAATATCGTGACAATTTTCAATATGGATATGAATTTATGAGACCTATAAAAATTATATGGATTGCAGCTCATAAGAAGTATGCGACTGTAGGTTATGAAAATGAAGTGATTTATGACAATATTTTAAAAGGTGAGATAGGCGCGCATACATTAGAAACGTATATGGAACGAATTCACAGTGCGGGATGTAATCCAAAACAGTACGTGTTTATACCTGTTCATCCTTGGCAGTGGGAGAATTTCATCATTCCAAATTACGCTGATCATATACAGGATAAAAATATAATTTATTTAGGACAATCAGCGGATGATTATTGCGCGCAACAATCGATGAGGACGTTAAGAAATGTTACGAATCCAAAGAGACCATATGTAAAGTTATCGCTGAACATACTTAACACTTCAACACTCCGTACGCTGAAACCATATTCAGTTGTGAGTGCACCAGCTATATCGAATTGGTTAAGTGATGTCGTAAGTCAGGATTCTTATTTAAGGGATGAATCGCGCATTATTTTGTTAAAGGAATTTTCGAGTGTAACGTATGATACGAATAAGAAAGCCACATATGGTTCATTAGGGTGCATTTGGCGTGAAAGCGTTCATAAATATTTAGATGAGCAAGAGGATGCGGTTCCCTTTAACGGCTTATATGCAAAGGAGAAAGACGGGACACCAGTTATTGATGCATGGTTAAACAAATATGGGATAGAAAATTGGCTACGATTACTGATTCAAAAAGCGATCATACCAGTTATACATCTTGTTGTAGAGTATGGAATCGCATTAGAATCACACGGACAAAATATGATTTTAGTTCATAAAGAAGGGCTACCTGTCCGTATTGCATTAAAGGATTTCCATGAAGGACTTGAGTTTTATCGTCCATTCTTAAAAGAAATGAATAAATGTCCAGACTTTACTAAAATGCATAAAACGTATGCGAATGGGAAAATGAATGATTTCTTTGAAATGGATCGTATTGAATGTTTACAAGAGATGGTATTAGATGCACTGTTCTTATTTAATGTAGGAGAATTAGCTTTCGTACTTGCAGACGAATATGATTGGAAAGAAGAAATTTTTTGGATGATAGTTGTCGAAGAAATTGAAAATCATTTTAGAAAATATCCACACTTGAAAGATAGATTTGAAAGTATTCAGCTATACACTCCTACATTCTATGCTGAGCAATTAACGAAGCGACGATTATATATGGATGTGGACTCGCTTGTTCATGAAGTTCCAAATCCATTGTATAGAGCAAGACAACTTATCAAACAAAAATCAGTTGTTACAGGGGGAAATTATGCTAATCGTTAATAAACAAGAGTATAGCAAAAGTGATTTTGATTTGAGATTACAAGTTTATGAGGAAATGGAACAATTTCAAAAAGCAGCAGGAAATAGATTCGCGCTTTGTCTGAAAGATCCATTCGATATTATTACGCTTGTGTTTTTCTTAAAAGAAAAGAAATCATCAGTATTGCTTATACATGAAGATACGCCAAAAGAAACGGCTATTGAAATGGCAAAGCGTGCAAATTGTATCGGGATATTATATGGAGAATATCCCGATTTTACGAAATTAGAAGTAGTGAACGCTTTACTAGAAGAGCCTTCTTTATTGCAATATAGTTCTGGAACAACAGGAGAACCAAAACTGATTCGTAGAGCATGGGCGGAAGTGGATACAGAAATTACTGCTTATAATGAAGCTTTAAACTGTGAAGTAGATGAAGTGCCGATCGTTATGGCTCCTGTTTCACATTCATACGGACTAATATGTGGTACGTTATCTGCAATTACGCGAGGAAGCAAACCTATCATCATTACGAATAAAAACCCTAAATTCGCATTAAATATAGTTCGCAATACAGAAAAACATATCATTTATGCAGTACCGCTTATGTTACATATTATGGGGAGTTTCCCGCAAGGAACGTTTCAGTTTCATAAAATTATGACATCCGGAGCACCTTTACCAGAAGCATTATTTTATAAACTAAAAGAAATGACAACATATATGATGCAGCAATACGGTTGTTCTGAAGCAGGTTGTATTAGTATATGTCATGATATGAAAAGCCATTTAGATTTAGGTAATCCACTACCTCATGCGAGTATAAGTATAGGTTCAGATGAAAATATGCCCGAAGAAATCGTAGTGAAAATGAAAGATAAGGAAATTTTCACGAAAGATTTGGGGTATAAATCTGAGCATGGTCTTCATTTTATGGGGCGCATGGATGATGTGATTAACGTTTCAGGATTAAAAGTCTTTCCGATAGAGGTAGAAGAAACAATGCTTCGACTAGAAGGCGTTCAAGAGGCAATTGTATATCGGGGAAAACATCCTGTGATGGGCGAAGTTGTTAAAGCGAAAGTAATCTCTCATGTTGATCCAGTGCGAATAAGAGAATGGTGTATGCAGCATTTACCATCTTATAAAGTTCCGCATGAGATTGAAAGTGTAACTGAAATTCCGAAAAATAAAACTGGAAAAGTAAGTAGAAAATTACTAGAGATGGGAGAGGTTACAACATGAGACGTGAAACATTAAAAAATGAAGTGTTGAAAATTATGACAGAAAAAATGGAGCTAAAAAATGTAACGCATTTAGAAGAAACGATGCGTTTAAACCAAGATTTATATATAGATTCGGTAATGATGTTACAACTCATAGTCTACATAGAAATGGATGTAAAGCTATGCGTTCCAGAGGATGAGGTAGACCCAAAAGCATTTCTTACTGTAGGATCTTTGCTTGATTTTATGGAGGGGTTACAGCCGGTATAAGTAGTAAATGTGAATAATTAACCTTTAGGAAAGTGGATGAGAATATGACTTCAATTAAAGTTCACTGTTTAGTGAGTTGTTTTTGTGAAATTATAAAAAGGTGTAGCGATATAGATTTCCGTCCATTTTATTTTGGATTATGGGACGGAGATTTTGATATAACAGAAGGCGGCATTATCTCGTATCACTCCGAAAATATTAACCATGATAATTATTTATTATGGTATGAAAAATTGTACGGTATGAAAGTGAACGAATGGTATGATCATGCAAAAGGTAAAGATAGCAATGTAGAAACGTTTTTACAATTAGTAGAAAACAAGCCAGAAAATCGCTATGTCATTGTAATGGTTGATATGTCTCTATTGCCAGAGAGGGAAAATAAATTTCATCAAAAACCGTTTCCGCATTATTTAATGATATCGAAGACAGAGAAAGATGAAGAATGGTTCATGCTAGATCCTGATTTTCGCTGGGAAGGGAATATGGAAAGAGAAAAAGTGCTTCACTCTGTTCAAGATAACCCATTTGGTGGAGGGTATTTCATTGATGTAGAAGAAATTCAGGAGCCAACAGAAGAAATGGTAGCGAGTTATTTCATAGAAACTTTCAAAAGAAATGACAATGAACTGACTATGGAATTGAAAAATTTAATTATAAAAATGGCAAATGAAGAAGAAGGTTATTCGCTTTCTGGTCTTGTAGCGGCAGTGAAGCAAATACCAGTACTTGCAATTCGTAAATATAGTTATGAACATGCCTTTGCATACTTCCGTGAAACGTTGCAATATTCGGAGCAAGAGTTTGATTATTGGTGTGATCGGGTAGAGGATATTGTACAAGGATTTACAAATGTACAGTATCGAGCAATTAAAATGGCGATGACGAATAATAAAGGCATGTTATTATCAATTGTTGAAAAGTTGGATGAAATGAATGCAATTGAACTGCAAATTAAGGCTGAATTAGAGAGACAGTTTTTATCGTGGAAAGAAATGGAAACAAACGAGTCTGTCTTAGCATTTTAAAAACCTAACTGAATTTAAGATAAGGGAGTTCAAACCTATGAAATATTCATTATGTACTATTTCCTTTCGTCATCAATTAATTTCATTTACTGATATTGTTCAATTTGCATATGAAAACGGTTTTAAAGGAATTGAATTGTGGGGGACTCATGCACGAAATTTGTATATGCAAGAGTATGAAACGACAGAACGAGAATTGAATTGTTTAAAGGATAAAAACTTGGAAATTACGATGATAAGTGATTACTTAGACATATCATTATCGGCAGATTTTGAAAAAACGATAGAGAAATGTGAACAACTTGCAATATTAGCTAATTGGTTTAAAACAAACAAAATTCGTACGTTTGCTGGACAAAAAGGTAGCGAAGGTTTCTCGGAACAGGAGAGAAAAGAGTATGTGAATCGTATTCGCATGATTTGTGAAGTATTTGCTCAGCATAATATGTATGTACTTTTAGAAACACATCCAAATACGTTAACGGATACGCTGCCTTCTACTTTGGAATTATTAGGAGAAGTAGATCATCCGAATTTGAAAATAAACCTTGATTTTCTTCATATATGGGAGTCTGGTGCAGATCCAATAGACAGCTTCCATCGACTAAAGCCGTGGATACAACATTACCATTTTAAGAATATATCGTCAGCAGATTATTTGCATGTGTTTGAACCAAATAATGTATATGCAGCAGCGGGAAGTCGAATTGGTATGGTTCCATTATTTGAAGGTGTGGTAAATTATGATGAGATTATTCAGGAAGTGAGAGATACTGACCATTTTGCTTCACTCGAATGGTTTGGACATAATGCGAAAGATATATTAAAAGAAGAAATGAAAGTATTAACAAATAGAAATTTAGAAGTAGTAACTTCTTAATATAAAATGATGTAAGAGTCTCTCATTGTAGAGACTCTTTTTTTAAAAATATAAATAACCAAAAATTACCATGTATTTAAATTAAAATTTAACACAATTTATATATAAATAAGGAGGTGATTGGTAATGGCTAGAAATCGTAACTCTAATCAATTAGCATCACATGGAGCACAAGCAGCTTTAGATCAAATGAAATATGAAATTGCACAAGAATTTGGTGTACAACTTGGCGCTGATACTTCTTCACGTGCAAACGGTTCTGTAGGCGGTGAAATTACAAAACGTCTAGTAGCGATGGCAGAACAACAACTTGGTGGCGGATATACTCGCTAATTGTAGAAGGTTATAGGAGAAAGGAAGGATTCTTCCTTTCTTTTTTTTCAATTAATTGGTATGAATATATTGCGAACTGGATTCAAAGAATAGGAATAATACTATATTTTCCCCAATTTCTTTTGTTGTAAATGGGAAGTAGTAAAGATGTAATAGCCCTGGTGGAATGAAAAATTACGTTCCAGCAGGGCTATTATATGGTCAGAAATATACGATGAAAGGGTTCCGAAGCCAACATGTTAAAAAAAGAAAACTGTTGTTTAATTGCGCTTGCATCAGTTCCACTTGTTATGACATTAGGGAATTCAATGCTCATTCCAATTCTACCGACAATAGAAAAGAAATTACATATTTCATCGTTTCAAGTATCCATGATTATTACAATTTACTCTATCGTAGCCATTCTTCTTATACCGATTGCTGGTTATTTATCAGATAGATGGGGACGAAAGATGATAATGGTTCCGAGTTTGCTGATTGCGGCTATAGGAGGAGCGATAACTGGTTGGGTATCATGGAAAGTTGATAATCCCTACACTTGGATATTGGTCGGTAGAGCGATTCAAGGTATTGGTGCTGCTGGTGCAATGCCAGTTGTTATACCATGTGTTGGTGATTTATACAAGGATGAAAAACAAGTTAGTACAGGTTTAGGAATCATTGAAACATCCAATACATTTGGAAAAGTGCTGAGCCCTATTTTAGGATCTGCTCTTGCTGCCATTGTATGGTTCTTACCATTTTGGGCAATTCCAGTTTTATGCATAGTATCAATTGTTTTATTACTTATTCTAGTAAAGGCAAAGAAACAAGAAGGAGAAGTGCCACCACTTAAAGAGTTTATAAAATCGATTATCTCTACATTTCGAGAAAAGGGGAGATGGTTAATTGCCATTTTTGTATTAGGTGCAATTATTATGCTTATTTTATTCGGAATTCTCTTTTATTTGTCGACGATACTGGAATCAAAGTATGACATACATGGTATATGGAAAGGTTGTGTACTTGCTATCCCGTTACTTGTACTGTCACTTAGTTCATATATGGCGGGTAAAAAAATTGGAGATAATCAAAATGTAATGAAGAAGTGTATTTATATTGGTTTTTTAATGGCAGCTGCATCAGTCATCATTCCTTTATTTATAAAAGGGATTTATTTACTACTTCTTTGTCTCGTTATCATGGGGATAGGAATTGGTATGGCACTCCCATGTTTAGACTCCCTAATTACACAAGGAATTGAAAAGGAGCAAAGGGGAACGGTTACATCTTTTTATAGTTCCATGCGATTTATCGGTGTAGCAGCCGGCCCACCTCTATACTCTTTTTTCATGAAAGGTGCTGACCATGAAGTGTTTTATGTAACAAGTATTTTCGCTGGTATCGGTGCTGTTATAGCAATGATTTGGATTAAACCAGCAAAAGATGCAAAGAACGTAAAACAGAAACCGGAACCTACTTCATAATTTGAAAGAGAATTGCATGATGTTTTCAGTAACATGCAATTCTCTTTCATTCATTAAGAATACATAACTTGTTTTAACATATAAAGCGCGACGCCCCATATGATGAGGCCAGAAAATTTATTTAATAATACGATTGTCTTTCCGGTTGAGTCTATTCTTTTTAGAAATTTCCCCGCTAAAGCTAAGCTTATAAACCAAATCCACGAAACGATAATAGTTGCAAGTGTGAAAGCCCATTTTTCACTTCCTATGTATTGAATAGAATTTGTTCCGATTACACCGATTGTATCTAAAATTGCATGTGGATTTAATAACGAAACCGATGCAGCGAAAAGGATTTGCTTTTTTAATGGCATACTGTTTTCTTTTTTTATATCGTTGGAAGGGTTACTTCTCCAAATAACAAAGCCCATATATAGGAGAAAGAAAAATCCAATTATATATAACGTGTTAGTTAGCCAAGAAAAAGTAAGGAGTACAAGGGAGACACCCTGCACTGCAATCAATATGAGTAACGTATCACATATAGAGGCAGTTAATACTACAGGGGCTGCCCTCCAAATGTTTGGTTGGCTCGCACCTTGGTTAAAGACGAAAACATTTTGGACACCTAATGGAATGATAAGACCAAATGCAAGAATGATACCATGAATAATTGCTTCACTCATCATATTACCTCCTATTTTAATTCAGTATGATAGTGTATATTGTATAGAAGAAATGAAAATTTGTATCCATCCATATGGTTGGAGAGGTTACCAACCAAAAAGAATATAAGGTGATATGATGGAAAGATTTGTTTGGAAACCGAATATGTCTCTAGCGACTCCTCTGTATAAACAAATAGAAACGTATATAAAAGAAAGAATCGTTAATGGAGAATGGACTGTTGGAACGAAATTACCTTCACAAAGAGATTTGGCACATACATTCGGTGTGAACCGGAGTACAATTGTAATGGCTTTCGATGAACTAGTGGCAAAGGGATACATTGAAGGGAATGGCAGGAAAGGAACAATTGTTGTAAATAATAATGAGAATGCTTCAACGTACGCGCCCCCGCCTAACTGGCAGTCTTATGTAGAAACAGGACTTCATTATCCGAATCTGCCTGCTATTCAAGAGATTAATCAAGCTGAATTTTATCCGCATGTAATTCGTTTAGGAACAGGTGAGCTCGCGCCGAGTCTTTTACCTGAAAAAAAGATGAAAGATATTATGAATAAGCTTTTAAAGTCGAGCATGATACTTGGGTATGAAGAACCAAAAGGGAATTTCTATTTAAGGAAGAAAATTGCGGACTATTTAAAAGGACATGGTATAGATGTAACTCCTGATTCTATATTAATTGTTTCAGGAGCAATTCAAGCGTTGCAACTTATTTCTATGGGACTTCTTCCAAAAGGGGCATCCATCTTATTAGAAAAACCATCTTATTTATATTCTCTTAATGTTTTTCAATCAGCAGGAATGCGTTTAATTGGTATACCAATGGATGAGAACGGTTTACATGCATCATATATTACGAAATATAAGAAGCAATTTAATGCATCTATTTTATATACAATTCCGTCTTTTCATAATCCGACGAACTTTAGTATGAATGCGAAGAAACGAATAGAAGTGATGGAAATATGTAACGAAATTGGTTTGCCTATTATAGAAGACGCGGTGTACCAAGACTTATGGTTTGATGAGCCTGTTTCAAAGCCTTTAAAAGCATATGATAAAAACGGAATTGTACTACATATTGGGAGTATGTCTAAAGTCATTAGTCCAGGATTAAGAATTGGATGGATTGTTGGATCTGAGCCAGTCATTCAAAGATTGGCAGACATAAAAATGCAAACAGATTATGGTTCAAGTTCTATATCCCAGCAAATTGCAGCGGAATGGTTTGCAGATGGATTGTATGATGAACATTTACAGTTTGTAAGAACTAAGTTGAAAAAACGTAGAGATTTTATGTTGCAAATGTTAGAGAAATATTGTCGTGATATAGCAACATGGTATGAACCGACAGGTGGTTTTTATATTTGGTTACATATGAATGTACCCGTTTCGAACCGTAGCTTATTTGACAAAGCTTTGAAAGAAAAGATTTTATTAAATCCAGGTACTTTGTATGATAGAAGTGCAAACCAATTTTTGCGTCTATCCTATTCATACGCAACGTTAGAAGAAATTGAAATAGGTATAAAAAAGCTTGCACAACTAATGAAAAAGTAAGAGGAGAAAGTAATGAAACAATACGTAATTTGCCAAATTATTAATGGAGAAAAATATTTAGCTGCTTATGCGGAGACGAAGCAGGATGCAATTGAAAAAGCAGAATTGTTAGGGTTACGAACGGGAAATCGATATACCGTTATTACTGCGGAAGAAGCTAAAGGGTTAACGTATCCTTAAGAGACGTATAATAATTTATGCAGGAAGTAAATAAGCCTCGTAATCTATGATATTACTAGGCTTATTTTTTTTGAAAGCGTTACGTGTTCTCGTATGAAAAATAATAGTATTATGAGTCAAGTTGACGGAAATACCGATTTGTTTTTCGGTCCTGATTTCCGTTTCTATAGTCATCAATATATTGTCTGAAGTTCCAAGATTGTAAAAACTTATTTGCGGCGTTATAACCAGAATTGTAAAGCCACTCTTTTTCTTCCTTTGTTAACTCAAAGTTGGTACTTGTAATGGATCCTGTTGGAATTGTAATCGTTCTTGCTTTTGATTCCTTATCTAAATGACGTAAATCATGGGCTTGCATCATTGTTTTAAAAAGTCCTTTGAACATGGAGATAGGCTCGTTATAATGGGCAGGATCAGCTTGAATCTCATCTTTTACGAAATGAAATCCAAATGTTGGCCAGCGAGGAGAGGAAGGTGAGTCGAAAATCCAAATTGGGTAATTGCTTAAAATCCCTCCATCAACCATATAACAAGGTTGCTTCCATTTAGGGGTTCTCCATTTTACCGGTTCAAAGAAGAAAGGGATTGTACTACTCATTCTTACAGCTTTAGCAATAGAGAAGCGATAATTTAAAAATCCGTAGTTCGGTAAGTCATCGGGAAAGATAACCATTTTGCCATTACTTATATCAGAAGCGATAATTTTAAGCTTATTTAAATCAGGTAAATCTGTAAATAAGTGAACTCCTTTTTTGCGAAGTAATTCTTCAATCCATTCTTCTATAAAAATATTAGAGTAAATACCAAGAGTAGTCCATGCGCTTAATCCTTTTCCGATAAACGGGATTCTGTCAATAAAGGTTCTCTTCGTAAATTTATTATAATCGATATCAGTTATAATCGTTTTTAACTCTGAACAAGAATATCCTGCTGCTAGGAGCGCAGCGATAATGGAACCAGCTGATGTTCCAGCTACACGCTCCCATTCATAGCCTTTTTCAGCTAACGCGCAAATTGCTCCTACATGCGCAATTCCGCGTACACCGCCTCCTTCAAAAACACCATCAATCTTCATCAATCATACTTCCTTTCGAATAAAAGATTTGAAAATGGCAAAAAAGCACGTATTGTACGTGCTTTTTTGCAATAGTTTTTAAATTTACTAGCAGCCTACAAAGCCGCCCCAACAGCTAGCTCCGATGATGATTAGAAGGATAAATAAAACGATTAATAAAGCGAAACCTCCATAACCACATCCACCACAACTACCGCCGTAACCGCCGTAACCGTAACCGCCGCAACTATATCCGTAACCCATGTGGAATTCCTCCTTAAATTAAAAATAAAAATGAACGAGGGGAAAATGTACTGGAAGAAATAATGAACTATCGTGTTTGTAGGAACAATGTATACTATGCTTTTTTTAACTTGTTCGCGTATGGAGGAAGAGCCCGTTTTTTTGGAGGCTTGTTGTTTTTACAAAGAATGGAGTATAATTTTTGTGCGATGATACAAATAAGTATGTAAATATAAGGAGAATTTATGAATAAACAAATTGAAGTATTAATTGATAAATATGGGCTGACACATTTAAAAGAGGAACTTATTCACACTGTATTTCCTTGTGTAAAAGTTGTGCCAAAGCAGGAGGAAACAGTTGCGGTAGGTAGTTCGAAAATGGGAGGAGTTCCTGACTTGCCAGCTACATTGGAATACCCAATGCACAAAGGAAATCCATTACAATTTATCGCTCAATTTAATTTAAATGATTTACAAAATGTTGGTATGGGTCACAATCTTCCTAAGACAGGGATGTTATATTTCTTTAGCATTGAAAATTACTTTGAAGAAGATGTGAATCCAACTGAAGCGGGGCGTGTACTTTATTATGATGTTCCTGTAGAGCAATTACGAAGAGCAGATGAATTGCAAACAAATTATAACCAGTGTGCAACTACTTTTGAACTGACATATAAATTGCCAGAGCTTTTCATTGAAGATGAGGCTGATTCAGATCGTTTCTTACAATTGCTTGAAGAACTAATCCCAGACAACTATGATAACCATCAAATGTTTGGTGAGCCATTCTCTGTACAAGAGGAAGTATTATATGAGACAGGAGAATATATGGGGATAGACCCGCAGCAAATGACGCTTTTATTCCAAATCGATTCAGATACTAAAAATTGTAATATGATGTGGGGAGATTTAGGAATGCTTTATTTCTGTATTGGAAATGAAGACTTAAAAAATCGACGTTTTGAAAATGCGTGTTGTGTATTACAAACTTGTTAATGAAAAAGGTTGTTCTTGTAAAAAGAACAACCTTTTTACAATGTTAAATATGCATAATCTCATATGACCTATACGGAAAAGTATTGTATACTCTGAAACTATACGATACTTTTTCGTATAGTTATAGAATGTAAGGAGTGACGAGATGAGAAAGACAAGTAAGTATGTGACAGCTACCCTGCTTTGTTCAACTATAGTAATGGGAGGCTTACACGCGTCAACGGTATCTTATGCAGCTACGAATCCGTCTGTAGCGACAACACAATCAGATGCAAAGCTATTAGATGATTTCCGAAAAGAATTAAAAAAACAGGTTGATAATCGAGAAGAAAATATTACAATCACATATAAAACGAAAGATAGAAATGCTAGAAATGTTATGGACCAATTGTATGGCGAGTTTAATAAAATTGTAGATGCAGATGAGTATGTAAAATATAATGTAGCGTCTACTAAATATTCTATTAAAGGGTTACCAGGAAACTATACGTTTACATTGCAAGTGAAATACCGTGAATCAAAAGAGCAAACACAATATGTAAAATCTCAGGCAAAAGCAATTATCGGTTCAATTGTAAAAACAGGGATGGATGAGCATGAGAAAGTAAAAGCTATTCACGATTATGTTGTAAAACATGTATCTTATGATACGTCTTATAAAGCGTATACAGCATATGAAGCATTAGCGAATCGTTCTGCTGTTTGCCAAGGCTATACGTTATTAACGTATGAGTTGTTAAAAGAAGCAGGTATTCAAAATCATATTGTAACAGGCACAGGGAATGGACAAGCTCATGCATGGAATTTAGTAAACATTGAAAACAAATGGTACCACATTGATACGACATTGGATGATCCAGTACCAGATAAAGCTGGGCGTGTAACATATTCATATTTTAATATGTCTGACGAGCAATTAAGTAAAGATCATGAATGGGATCGTAGTAAATATCCGGCGGCAACTGCAAGTTACTTTAATGAATTAACAAACAAAATAGAAACGGGTAGTTCAAAGACTGCTGCGTATGAACAAATGTTAAAAGAAACAAATTTAAAATATTTGTCTGCACAATACGGGGCAGATAATTATAGTGAATTTAAGAAAAAATTACAGCAACAATTCGCTTCTAAGCCAGAAAAGGTAGAAGTACGATATAAGCAATCTATGGATGGAACAATGCAAGATATAAAGAAAGTGTTAAATGAAATAAATTGGCCAAAAGGTGCAAAACGTGTATCTTATGAAGTAGCACCATATAGTGCGATGGCAGATTATTCATTAGCGACAATTACATTTACGTATTAATTAATGAAGAAGAGCATCTGTAAAAGGTGCTCTTTTTATTATGTATCACTTTAAAAAACAGAATTGTGTGATAAAATATAAAAAGGAAGGATGTGGGATTTGAATGAATTTGTTCGAAAGTAATATTTTTACATTGATATATACTTGTTTAGTAATCGGACTTATCGTTTTGTTTTTCCTATCATTTAATTTGTTCCTTAGAAGATTATTGCAAAACAGCGCTGCAAAAAAACAACATGTAATTAATATGAATAAGAAGCTAGATCGAATGATTGAATTGCTTGAAAAAGATAAGAAATAATGATAGAAGACTTATGAAAAGGGGAAGAGGATGGCTAATTATATAAAAGAATTACGTAAAAAAGTAGGGCACGACTGTGTTCTCATAAACTTTGCGGGTGGTTGTGTGTTGAATGAACATGGAGAAGTATTGCTGCAAAAAAGAGGTGATTTCAACGCTTGGGGATTTCCTGGTGGTGCAATGGAAATTGGAGAATCTGCCGCAGAAACTGCGATTCGAGAAATAAAAGAAGAAACAGGTTATGACGTGGAAATAAATGAGCTTATCGGGGTGTATACAAAATATTTTCAAGCATATCCAAATGGAGATAATGCCCAGTCAATTTTAATATTCTTTTCATGCTCAATTGCCGGTGGAGAGCAAAAAGTAGACGGTGATGAAACGTTGGAATTGAAGTTTTTCCCGCTAAACAAAATGCCGCCATTGTTTAATCAACAACATGAGGATTGTTTGCAGGATTTACTAGAGAAAAGAGTAGGGGTGTATCGTTAACAAAAAAGAAGCTAATGAGGTTAGCTTCTTTTTTATGTTTTATTTATTTCCACCAATCATCAAACATTGATGCTGGAACTTGTCTTTTATGTTCACTCACTGTGTAACGTTTTTCAATTTTTTCTGCAACGTCAGTTGGAACTGCTTTACCTTCTAAATAATCATCTAGTTGATCATACGAAATACCTAACTCCGTTTCATCAGCTTGACCTGGTTTTTCATCCAATAAATCAGCAGTTGGCATTTTTAAGTAAAGTCGCTCATCCGCACCTAATTCTTGTAAAAGAGCACGTCCTTGACGTTTCGTTAAACCCGTTAATGGTAATAGGTCTGCACCACCATCTCCGAATTTTGTAAAGAATCCTGTAACAGCTTCTGCCGCGTGATCAGTTCCGATAACAAGTAGACCTTTTTGTCCTCCAATTGCATATTGTGTAACCATACGGATACGTGCTTTCACGTTACCTTTATTGAAATCTGTTAATGATTCACCCAATAAGTTTTCGTATTGATTTGAGAAAGCATCAACTGTTGAAGCGATATCAAATGCAACAGATTGATCAGCTTGAATAAATTGTAATGCTAATTGCGCATCATCTTCATCTTTTTGCACTTTATAAGGAAGGCGCACGGCGATAAATATTGCGTTACCACCTTCATTACGAATTTCCTCCACTGCAAGCTGAGCTAAACGTCCAGCTAATGTAGAGTCTTGTCCGCCGCTAATTCCAAGTACAAATCCTTTCGCACCTGTTTTTTTCACATAATCTTTTAAGAAATCAACACGTTTACGGATTTCTGCTTTCGGATCAATTACAGGCTGAACATGTAATGCTTTCATAATCTGTTCTTGTAATGTCATTATGTTTCCTCCTATTCATATTAAAGCAGTAATTAAGTTTATATGTATATTGGTACATACTTCTATCCTTTATTATTTCGCAAAACTAACGAATATACAATAGGATGCGTGTATGAATATGAATGTAGTCATTATAATGAAACTGCTTCGTTTAAGCAATTTTTTTGAAACCTTTCAATAATGTAAGGTTTTTGTCATTTGAATCGATGGAAGGTATTTCCGTATTTTACTAATATAAAAACATAGTTAGTAGAAGGGCGGAGAAGTAATATGAACATTAGAGAACTCGCATATCGAAATGTAACACGAAATAGACGAACATACTCAGCATATTTTTTAAGTAGTGCATTTGCCATTATGGCCTTTTTTGTTTATTCATTTTTTGCGTTTCATCCCGCATTAAGTGCTGGAGAATTGGGACGATACGTATTCGTAAGTATGTCTTTTGCACAGTCCATTATTTACTTATTTACGTTTTTCTTTATTTTATATTCGATGGGAATGTTTTTAAAAACGAGAAAGCGTGAATTAGGAATTTTAATGATGTTAGGTATGACGAAATATCAATTAAAGCGTCTTATCTTCTTTGAAAATATTATGATTGGGATAGGGGCCATTATTTTTGGAATATTTGCTGGAATGTTATTTTCTGGAATATTACTATTTGTAGCTCCGATGATATTAAAATTAGATATTACTTTAGCTTATTACATTCCAATGAAAGCCATTGTTGTAACGAGTATTATGTTTTTCGTATTATTTATGATTATTTCATTGTTTAGTGCAGGAATGATTCGAAAAAATAAAATTATGAAATTGTTTAGAGGATCCGCAGAAGCGAAGCCGGAACCGAAAGCATCGATTATTTCTTCTATATTAGCGGTTATATTGCTTAGTGCGGGATATGCAGGAGCACTTATGTCACACGGGGCAATGGTATTTGTCATGATGATTCCTGTTACAACGGTAGTCATTATTGGTACGTATTTGCTGTACAAGCAGTTGAGTGTCTTTATTATTAGACTATGTAAAAAAAGTAAACGTTTCTATTGGACACAGACAAATATTGTTACGTTATCAGATTTAGCTTACCGTATGAGAGACAACGCCAGAATGTTCTTTATTGTAACTATTATTTCAACTGTAGCATTTTCAGCAATAGGTACATTAGTAGGTTTCACGTCCATGACGAAAGGGATTATGGAGAGACCAATTGCGTTTCAGTATCATTCTAAGCAAGGAAATAGTAATGAATCACAGCATTTGAAGATGATTGATGAAGGATTAAAGAAACATAGTATAACAGCTTCTAAAGCCACTATTTCAACGAAAAGGGCAGAGGAGCAGTCGTTAAGAAGTGCTATTTTTATAAAAGAATCAGATTATAAGGAATATGCGAAGTTAACAGGAGAATCATTTCAAACTGTAGCAAATAAAGAAGCTTTATTTTTATCAGTCGATATACCAGGCCCATCGATGAAAGAAAGAAAAGAAATTACTTTACCACATTTGAATGAATCTTTAAAAGTGAAAAAAGTTAATACTTCTTCATTAAGTAAAATACTAAGAGGTAACGTTTATGTAATCTCTAAAAATCAATATGATGCATTACAAGAAGGATGTAAAGAGGAAAAAGATTATGTGTACAAAACAGAAGGAACGAAAGATGAAATAGAGGTTGGTAAAGAGCTTACTCATCAAATGAAGACTTATGAAGAACATGCAACGTTTAGTGCGGAAGAGTACGAACAAAACCAAAGTTTACAAATAGCAGGACCAATTTTATTTGTAGGTTTCTTTATTGGTATAGTATTTTTCGTATGTGCAGGAAGCTTCCTTTACTTCCGTTTGTTTTCTGATTTAGAGGATGATACTCGTTTGTTTGAAATGATTAGAAAAGTAGGTTTAACGAGCGGAGAATTATCGAAAGTAGTTACAATTCGATTAGCACTATTATTCTTCGTTCCAATAGGTGTTGCAACATTACACGGGGCAGTAGCGTTAACTGCACTGGGACAGATGTTTGAGTACTCATTATTTAAAGAAAATGCGATTGTATTAAGTGTTTTCGTAGGAATTCAAGTTGTATATTTCTTATTGATACGATCTCGTTATTTAAAACAATTGAAAGAGAGATTACGTATTCGTTAAATGTGTATTTTTAACTTGAGTACAAAATTTTCTGAAAAGATACAAGTATTACCAAAAAGTGATAAAATGGAAAGAGCGAGGTGGAAAAATTAATAGAAAGTAAGGGGGGAGTAATATGAAAGCAACAGGAATTATTCGAAAAGTAGACGAATTAGGACGAATTGTTATTCCTAAAGAGTTACGAGAAGTATTAGGAATACAAATCAAATCACCACTTGAAATTTTCGTAGAAGAAGATAAAGTCATTTTACAAAAATATCAACCTTACAATGCTTGTCAAATAACAGGTGATGTTTCAAATCAAAACATATCATTAGCAAATGGAAACATTACTGTTAGTATAGATGGAGCGAAACATTTAATAAAAGAAATAGAGAAGTTTTTAAATAAGAGTGAGGCTTAGTCTTAATTTATTTTATTTTTAAAATTTCATATCATTCTTTAAAAACTATGAAAGGACCATTAAATTGGTCCTTTTATTTTGGTTATTGGTTGTACCAATCGAATTTTTGGTGAATAAAAATTACGAGATAAATAAAAAGAGTAGTATAAAATTAGTAAGCTATATTGAGAAATATTTTTAAGGAAGGAAAACGAAACGAATAAAACGAATGTTACATTTAAACCTTTTCAAAAGTGGTCTGAAATGAAAATAATATATTTTCAGGAGGGATTACGATGAATAGTAGTACAGCGAATAAACAAAAAGGTATACAATTGATTCCTTTTACAGTAGATAAGGTGGTTGAACAAGTAAATGAAATTCCACCAGGTGTACAACTCATTCATGCTCCACAAGTATGGGAGAAGAGTGCGAAAGGAAATGATATTGTTGTTGCCGTATTAGATACAGGTTGTGATGTGAATCATATAGATTTAAAGGAACGCATTATCGGTGGAAGAAATTTCACGAAAGATTACGAAGGGGATCCAAATATTTATCTTGATAATAACGGACACGGTACTCATGTAGCGGGGACAATTGCAGCGACTGAAAATGGTGTCGGTGTTTTAGGAGTCGCACCACTTGCTAAAATGTTAGTGTTAAAGGTTTTAGCGGGAGATGGTTCTGGAAGTTATGAGCAAATTATTGAGGCGATTCATTATGCTGTAAATTGGAGAGGGCCTAATAAAGAAAGAGTTAGGGTTATTTCAATGTCACTTGGTGGCCCGCAGGACGTCCCAGAATTACATGAAGCGATTCAAAATGCAGTAAAGCAAGATGTTCTCGTCGTATGTGCTGCTGGGAATAATGGAGATTGTAATGATAATACAGAGGAACTAGATTTCCCAGGTGCTTATTCCGAAGTAATTGAAGTCGGCGCTGTCAATTTAGAACGGAAAATCGCATGTTTTAGTAATTCGAATCAAGAAATTGATTTAGTGGCGCCAGGTGATGAAATATTATCTACGTATCCTGAAGGGAAATATGCGGTATTAAGTGGAACTTCTATGGCGACACCGCATGTCGCTGGAGCGCTGGCATTGCTCATTAAGCAGTGTGAGAGAGAATATGGTAGAAAGTTATCAGAGCCAGAAATATATGCACAACTTATTAAAAGAACTGTACCTTTAGGGTATGAACGTACATCTGAAGGGAATGGATTAATAGATTTATTAAAAGAATAGCAAATACTAAAAACATCTCATAATTTTATGAGATGTTTTTTTGTATGGCTTTGTCGAATATATCGTGGAATCTAGTATTTATTTCTTTTTCATGAAATGTTTATTAGGGTGGTGGTTATCCCATAGATCTGTTCATAAAATGATAAAAGGTACATAGAACTGGCATCGTAACAACGAAAACCGCTATAAGGTTAGAGGAGGTATATACTGATGATATATCAAGCTATCCAGCAGTTAATTGATCGTGCTATTGAAGTTCAATTAATTGAAAAAGAAGATGAAATATATACAAGGAATCAAATCCTTTCCTTACTTCGTTTAGATGACTTTGTAGTGGAAGCGTCAGCGCCCGCACCCGCAAAGAAAGCAATTTCGGAGTTATTGGAAGAGTTAATTGAATATGCTTGTATGCATAAAGTCATTGAGGCAGTAATGGACGAGAAGGAGATTTTAGCAAGTGCAATTATGGATGTTTTTATGTCCAAACCGTCCGTTATCAATTCTCTATTTTATGAAAAATACGAACAAAATCCGAAGGCTGCGACAAATTACTTCTATGAGTTAAGTAAAAACAGCAACTATATACAAATGAAGCAAATTGCCAAAAATATAAATTATAAAGTAAATACGGAATATGGACCCATTGATATAACGATTAACTTATCAAAACCGGAAAAAGACCCGAAACAAATTGCTAGAGAGAGAGTATTGGAAAGTACAAATTATCCAAAATGTTTACTCTGTATTGAGAATGAAGGATATAGAGGCAGAATTGGACATCCAGCACGCTCGAATCATCGTATGATTCGTATGAATCTTACAGATGAAAGCTGGTTTCTACAGTATTCTCCGTATATATATTTCAATGAACACTGTATTGTATTGTCTTCAGAACACCGTGATATGAAAATTGACCGTCAAACATTTTTACGTTTGTTAAAATTTGTAGAAAAATTCCCGCATTATTTCCTTGGTTCTAATGCAGATTTGCCTATTGTAGGAGGATCTATTCTAACACATGACCATTATCAAGGTGGAAATTATGAATTTGCTATGGCAAATGCATCAAACGACCTAATTTTTGAACTAACTAACTTTCCAGAAATGCAATGTTCTATTATTAAATGGCCTATGTCAGTTATTCGCTTAAGAAGTAAAGACATAGAACAAATAGTAAATGCAGGGGAGTACATATTAGAGAGGTGGAAGGGATATAGTGATCCATCTGTTAATATATTTGCATTTACGAATGATGTTCCACATAATACGATTACGCCAATTGCTCGTTACCGGAATAGTATGTACGAATTGGATCTTGTTTTGCGGAACAATCGTACAAGTGAAGAACATTCGATAGGTATTTTCCACCCTCATGCGGAAATACAGCATATTAAAAAGGAAAATATCGGTCTAATTGAAGTAATGGGGTTAGCAGTACTTCCGGCGCGTTTAAAAACAGAACTTCAGGAAGTGGAAAAATTCTTACTTAACATTCCAAGTGATATTCCAACGCTTCATATACGATGGGCAGAACAATTAAAAATCAAATATTACAATCGGATACATGAACAAAATGTACAGGAGATAGTAAGAGCAGAATTAGGACAGAAATTTATACAGGCGCTTGAAGATGCTGGCGTTTTTAAACGAGATGACGAAGGAATATCGGCGTTTAAACGTTTTATTCAGAGGTTAAATAAGGAATGAACTTAGTAGTGATGGTGATTACAAAATGCCCTAATTATATGATAAGGGAGGTAATAATATGGAGGAGTGTGAACATAAGCAACTACAGGAATTGAAACAGATAGGCGGCCCTATATTAATGATGTGTATAAAATGTAATCAAATAATTAAAGTGTCCAAAGGATCCAGTACAAAAATAAAGTGAAAAAGAATGAAGCGTATATATTTCTAGTGTGTGATGAACAAAGTTCCTTCTGATTAAAGTTGCATTTTATTAAAAGAATAGAACCATACTAAAAAACATCTCATATGAATATGAGATGTTTTTTAGTATGGTTCTGTCGCATGTAATACGACGTCTAATAAACCGGGGAATCTAGCATGTAAGTCATCTTCACGAATTGAAATGAAACGCTGTGTTCCTTCAATGCGTGTATACATAACACCGGATTCACGTAAAACCTTGAAATGGTGAGATAAAGTTGATTTCGCAATTGGAATGTTTAACGCACCACAAGATTGTTCATTTTTCTCTAATAGCATCGTTACAATTTGTAAACGAATTTGATCGCTAAGTGCGTATAAGACAGAAGAGAATTGAATTTCTTCTCGATTTGGATGATAGAGAGTACGCATTTTTTCACCTGCTTGTATAAGTTAATATAGTTTGCACTATAACATATAAAGTGGTATATTTCTATTGTTCGAATATATTCGAACAATAGAAATATAGGGGGAGAAAAAATGAAATATACCAAATTGCAAAAGGCAGGACTACATATTTCGAAGTTAGGGCTAGGAACAAATGCTGTAGGGGGACATAATTTATATGCTGATGTGAATGAAGAAGAAGGAAAACGATTAATAGAAGAAGCTATCCAGCGAGGGGTTACATTTTTTGATACAGCGGATTCATACGGTCTCGGTAGATCAGAGGAATTAGTAGGAGAAGTATTGAAAGAAAAACGTCAAGAAGTTGTACTTGCTACAAAAGGTGGAATACAGCCGTTATTAAATGGAGAAGTTTATATTAATAATGAACGAAGCTATTTAAGAAATGCTGTGGAAAATAGCTTAAGAAGATTACAAACTGATTATATTGATTTATATTATTTACATTTTACAAATCTAGAAACAAGTTACATAGATTCAATTGGAGAGCTTGCTCGTCTAAAAGAAGAAGGTAAAATTCGTGCAATTGGAATATCTAACGTAAACGTAGAGCAATTAAAAGAAGCGAATCAGCACGAACAAATAGATGTTGTACAATCACCGTATAATATGTTGGATCGTACTGCTGGAGAAGAACTTTTGCCGTATTGTATAGAATCAGGTATTTCATTTATACCATACGGGCCTCTTGCTTTTGGGATACTAGGTGGAAAATATACAGAAGATTTTAAATTAAACGAAGGCGATTGGCGTCAAAGTGTAAATCTATTTGAAGAAAATACATATAAGAGTAACTTTAAAAAAGTTGAGAAGTTAAAAGGTTTAGCTAAAGAAATGAATCTTGAAGTATCACATTTAGCTTTAGCATGGCTATTAAATAAAAAAGGCATTGATACTGTTATTCCTGGTGGGAAACGAGCGGAGCAAATAAGAGAAAGTGTAAGAGCGGTGGAAGTTTCATTGAATGAAAAGGTTATGGAAGAAATTAAATCTATTTTAGAAGATTAGTTGACAAGAGGGGGACTTCCCTCTTTTTATATAAAAGGAGAAGGTTTAAATGAAAAGAGTACTAGCTGTATTCTTTACGATCATGTTTATGATAGGTACAGATACTTTCTTAATTTCACCACTTTTACCGACATTACAGAAGGTGTATCATGTTTCAACTGAGCTGTCAGGGTGGATGGTGAGTTCATATGCTTTAGGATACGCTGGATTTGCGCTTATTGCTGGTCCTATATCAGATGGCTTAAACAGAAAAAAAGTGATGGTAATAGGAATGAGTTTTTTTGCGTTAAGTACGTTTTTATGTGGAATGGCACCGAGTTTTCTATGGATGCTAGCATTTAGATTTTTAGCAGGTGTAAGTGCAGCCTTTGTATCTCCACAAGTGTGGGCATCTATTCCGCTCCTTATAGAGAAGGAGCAAATTGTAAAGGCAATTGGAATTGTAACAGCAGGGTTAGCAATCTCTCAAATTTTAGGGTTGCCAGTTGGATCGTATTTGGCAATGATACACTATACAACACCATTCTTCGTCATTGGTATATTATCAACACTACTTGTAATTCTTATCTATATAGTATTACCAGAAATACAACCGGTTCATATAGGTGGAAGTAAAACAAACATCTTAAAGCGCTATAAACAATTACTTACAGATTCAAAGGTTTCGATTTCTTATTTTGCATATTTTGTTTTTCAAACTGGTAATTTTGCTGCATTTTCATTTTTTGGTGTATGGCTGTCCATTCAATTTGGCTTACAAGTTCATGAAGTAGGTACAATTATGCTTATATTAGGATTAGGGAATTTAACTGGTAATATTTTTGGCCCTAGAATCACAAATAAAATTGGTTATAACCTTTCTTTCTATGGTGGAATTATATTTACAGCAGTGCTATATGTATTACTTCCTCATGTAAAGAACATTATATTGGTGGAGTTATTGTTCTTTGTTTTGTTTTTTGTGACAGGAATTTTGTTTGTATTAATGATGAGGCACTTACAAAACATATCTAGTGTAGCAAGAGGAACAGGAGCCGCGCTTGCTAATGCTTCTATGTATATTGGTCAAATGATTGGAGCGGCAATAGCAGGACTGCTATTTGCAGCATCTCACAATTTTATACTTATAGGTAGTTTTACTGCGTTACTATATATAGGAGCTTTATTTTTGTTTAGAAAAAGTGAAAAGCTTAATGAAGATAGTGAAACAGGAATTGTATCATAAAGCCTGTACAAATAAAAAAGAGCTATATCTCCTCTTTTGAGGTGACATCAAATAAAGCGAGTGCAAGAAGTGCAGTTAGTCTATCAATGAAAATAGCAGTTAGAAACCACATATGAAATCAATATTAGAAGAGTAATAATACATGAAGGGATCTTTGAGTGCAGAGATTAAAGAAAATAGACAAATAGTATAAAGGTATCGTAATAAAGTTATGAGGAATCCAAAAATAAAAAATCCCTACAGAGATAGGGATTCATATATCGGCATATAGTTCCTTGGAAAAGGATATACTTAGTTTAGCATATAGGACTACTTATATTTGTGAAATAGATGTGAAAAAATTCTAAATAAAAAGCACTGTTTTAGCTAATGTAACTAAAACAGTGCTTTTCTCTTTGATTGAACTGTTGCTGCATTTTCATCATGTATGCCTGCATCTTTAATAATTCGTTGTTTTGCTTTATTTAATAGATGGTCTACTGCTTCACCAAAATAATTAGCTTCGCTTTTTGTGCGGGCTTCTCGTAAACATTTATAGTTTTCTAGCAGTTCCTCTTTTTCAGTGTTTGTTAAGAAATCTTCTATTTTCTTTTTTGTCATACGAAACACCCTTTCTTCTGACAAACGACGCAATAGAAAATATTTATTGTTAATTATAGCAATAATTTTTAAAGAAAGTATAGACTAACGTCGTAATAATTTGTCAATTTCTTGAATCTTCTCATCAGCTTTCCCAATTTGTTTATTTTTAGCCTGCTCACCACCAAGCGCTTGGTGCAGTAAGAAAGTCTGACCGGAAATAGCAGTCACAATGGATACTTTAATAATTTCTTTTATTAAGGTAACATCGAATAAAACGAGTCCAAGAAGTGCAGCTAGACTACCAGTGAAAATATCAGTCAAAAACCCAAAGTGAAAAAAAGTTTTCAAACGGCGTGGAAGCAATAACTTACCTTGGTTATTGATTAGATGGGAAACGAAACCGGTAATGCCACCAACGAGTATAGCGGTTAGCCATTGATACATTTCCATCGAATCCACTCCTTTTAGTGAATAAGATTCGATTCTTTTATATTGATTCCTTTTAATATTTCATAGAAGCATATTGAGAAAGTTTGTTTGGGTTTATTACGTATTCAATTTAATTATAACAGAAAAATCTGACATATTTCAGTCTATTATATGAAGCGGTTATTCCTTAATATGAATGTAGAAAGGGGTGCGTGAGATGAATATAGATTATCGAATAAGAAGTATGGATGGTTATACAAAAAATATAGGGGAATTAGTAAGCATGCTGGAGCATACGAGGGCTGTAACATTACAGGAAATAAACGATCTATCAGTTGAGCAAGTAGATTTCATTATGACGAGTGGAGGGAATTCCATCGGAGCGTTACTAAAGCATATAGCAGCTATAGAAAAAGCCCATCAACTTATTTCATTTCAAGAGCGCGACTTTACAAAAGAAGAATTAGAAATATGGGAAGACGCACTGTATTTAGGGAAAGCGGGGAGAACAATCCGTGGTAATGAAATACAGTATTATATACAAATTCTACAAAGTGTTCGAGAAGAATCTCTGAAGTATTTGAATGAACAAGATGATGAATGGCTTATGTCAGAAAGAAAGTGGCCTAACGGTGTAGTGCATAACCAACACTATCTGTGGTTTCATGTGCTAGAAGATGAGGTTAGTCACCGTGGACAAATTAGAATGATAAAAAATGTTTGAAAATTGCGTTAAATAAGGTAGCTTTTTAAATAAATATTCCATATAATGAGAGTAATTAAAATGAGAACGGGGTGATGTATTATGGTGAAAATAACGTATATGAATCATAAACCAAATACAAAGGTGGATGGAAAGGGCGAGACTGTATAAGTGAGCGCACGATCCTTCCGCTTAGCTTAAACTAGGGAGGATATCAATTTGAATCAAAATATTTTAGAATCATTCGGCTGGGATTCTTTTTTTGAAGAACAAGCTGTAGAGAACTTTGAAGTAGGGCGTATTTTACTAGAGCATAAACATATATATCGAATTATTTGTAATGATGGTGAATATATGGCAGAGCTGTCTGGAAAGTTTCGGCATGAAGCAGTAACGAAGGGAGATTATCCAGCGGTTGGTGATTGGGTGTATATAAAGAAAATAGAGAATGAAAAGAAAGCAATTATTCATCGTATTTTTCAAAGAAGAAGCTCTTTTTCTAGACAAGAGGCTGGTAATCGAACGGAAGAACAAGTAATAGCAGCAAATGTAGATTATCTATTTTTAGTAAATGCACTTAACCATGATTTTAACGTAAGAAGAATAGAACGTTATTTACTATTAGCGTATGAAAGTGGTGCAATGCCTGTTATTGTTTTAACAAAGAGTAGCTTATGTGAAGACGTGGAACAGAAAATTGTTGAAACGGAAGCTGTGGCAATTGGTGTTCCGATCTTCGTCGTTGATAGTTTAAAGCATACTGGTATTGAATCGCTGCAGCAATTTGTTTCTTCAGGAAAAACAATTGCTTTAGTCGGGTCATCGGGGGTTGGAAAATCCACTTTGTTAAATGCACTCATAGGACTTGAAGTAGCAAAAACGGGAGATATTCGTGAGGAAGATAGTAAAGGAAGGCATACGACAACTCATCGTGAATTGTTCCGATTACCGAGTGGTGGTTTAGTTATTGATACTCCGGGTATGAGGGAGCTACAGCTTTGGGAAGGAAGCGATGCAATTCAAACAACATTTTCTGATATTGAAGAATTAGCAAAAACGTGCCGTTTTAGGGATTGTAAACATGAAAATGAGCCAGGGTGCGCAGTGCATAGTGCAATTGATAACGGAATTATTACGATAAATCGTTTGCAAAGCTATAAAAAATTACAAAGAGAACTGGCGTATTTTATGAAAAAACAAGATGCTATTCTTGCGAGAGCAGAGCGTGATAAGTGGAAAAAGATTTCTAAACAGCATAAAAAAATATGAAAAGCCAAAGGGTGGTTCCCTTTGGCTTTTTTTGTATTTGTAAATTTTATAATAATATTATTCAAATATATAGACAAAGGGAATTTAATTGTTTAAACTTTACAAAGTATTCATCGTAATAGATTATGAAAATAATAATTTAGGGATGGGAAATGTTTACAACTCGCTAGATTTAACTATTGAAATTGAAAAGCAGGAGGTTTGTAATGGGTAGACTATTAAATTGGTTTCGTGATATGAAAGTAGCAAAAAAACTACTAATTTCGTTTTTTGTCATTTTAATTGCGGCTGTCTCTATTATTGGAGGCATGTCTTATCAAACAGCTAAAAAGAACTTTGAATCACAAATTACGAGCAGTGCTCACGACAATATAAAAATATTAGATAATTTAATCAATCAAATGATTGAGGCGAAATTTAATGATGTAAATAATTTTGCACGGGTGATTCAAGGTAATATGTATCAAGGGGATAATCAAGATGAATTAAGAAAAATGTTATCTCAATATATTAATTTGAATAAAGATGTTGAACAAGTATACTTTGCTGGGAATGATAAGAAATTTGTGCAAGAACCAAATATACAAATGGCAGCAGACTATGATCCAACAGAACGTTCTTGGTATAAAGATGCAGTGGCAAAACAAGGGGGTATTGTCGTTACTGAGCCATATAAGGCGCAAGGAAATGGACATATTGTCGTAACGATTGCAAAACAAGCAGAAGATAAAAACGGTGTTGTAGCAATAGATTTAAGTTTAGATAATTTATTAAAAACAACAAAGTTAATCAATATCGGTAAAAAGGGATATGCTTTCATTTTAGATGGAAAACAAAAAATAATTGCACATCCTCAAGAAAAATCAGGAGAAAAAGCAGCTGATTCTTGGGCGAAGAAAATTTATGAAGATAACCATGGTGCTTTTTCATATATGTATGATGGCAGCGAAAAACAAATGGTATTTGCTACAAATGTAAAAACAGGTTGGAAAATCGGTGGAACGATGTACTCAAATGAAATAATTGAAGCTGCGCAGCCTGTATTTTATAATATGTTAATTGTTATGTTCATTTCATTAGTTATAGGCGGAGCACTTATTTATTTTGTGACACTTTCTATAACGAAGCCATTAAAAAGATTAGTTGCTACTTCTAAAGAAATAAGTGAGGGAGATTTAACGCAAACAATCGAGATTCATTCTAATGATGAAATTGGCCAACTTGCAAAAGGATTCAATGAGATGACAGATGCATTGCGAACGTTAATTGGAAGAATTAATACGTCGGCTGGACATGTTGCAGCAGCATCAGAAGAGCTAACGGCAAGTGTAAGACAAGCGAGTGAAGCAACTGAGCAAATTACAATGGCAATGGATGAAATATCGAGCGGGGCAACAACGCAAACAACGAGCGTAGAAAATGGTGCAATGTTATTATTTGATGTAACAGAAGGAATTCAGCATGTAGCAAATAGTTCATCATCAATTAGTACGGCTTCTGCTCATACTCGTGAAAAAGCAGAAGATGGCGGGAAACTAGTAGGAAAAACAGTAAATCAAATGCAGTCTATTGCAGAATCTGTTTCACAATCAGATGAAGTTATACAGTTGCTAAATAATAAATCAAAACAAATTGGTGACATACTAGAAGTCATTCAAAATATTGCAGATCAAACGAATCTTCTAGCTTTGAATGCGGCAATTGAAGCTGCAAGAGCAGGAGAGCACGGAAGAGGATTTGCGATTGTTGCAGATGAAGTACGTAAATTGGCGGAGAAGTCTAGTGTATCTTCTAGTGAAATTAGTAAATTAATATGTGAAATACAAGATGACATGAGTAAGACGGTAAAATCAATGGGGCATGTAAATGAAGAAGTTCAATCTGGACTTGTTATTGCGAATGAAACGAAGCAAAACTTTACTGAGATTTTACTATCTACAAATGAAATTGCAGATCAAATTAAAACGATGGTTGAAACGGCTAACGGGATGTCAAAAGGTGCAAATGAAGTGTCTATTTCAGTAGGTCAAATTGCAATGACAGCACAGAACAATGCGACGAGTACTCAAAACGTTGCAGCATCAGCAGAAGAACAACTAGCGTCCATTGAGGAGATTAGTTCGGCGGCTGGTACATTATCTCAAATGGCTGAAGAGTTACAAGGGTTAATTGAAAGATTTAAAGTTTAACAGAGGACAGACTATCTCCAAAATAGCAGTATGCTATTGGAGTAGTCTGTTTTTATTATGTAAAATGAAATGAGATTGAGAGTATCTTTATAATATTTAAAGGTATATTTTGTATGATATTTGTCGAAAAATAGAGGTATTTGTTTGCTTTGTGTATAATTATAATCGTATAAAATGCAAATAAAGGAGATTACTATGGGAGTTTATTGGGGTACCAAAAGACATTCTTGGCTTAGTTATGTCTCATTTTGGTTAAGTATTTCATTTTTTATTGTCTTTCTAATTGAAGTGTTTATTTTAAAAACACTTTCGAATAGTTCGGTGCAAATTGTTAAATATTTTTATTTTATACTTGTACCAGTAAACATCTTTCTTAGTTTAAAGTTACTCTTTAAGAAGAATGAAAAGAAAGCATTACCTATTTTTAGTTTCATCGTATCATTATTATTTACAATTTTAATACTAGTATTAGCGTTAGTAGCTACGGGGAAATTCTTTTAAGGGGAGTGATAAAAGTCACTCTTCTTTTTTGTGATTGTAAGGAAATACTAAGCGGAGGATGGACAAAGAGTGCATTTACTTATGTTTGATATGATTGGAAAGCGTTAGAAGCATATTAAGAAATACAATGAGAGACAATTCATATAATAATGAAGAGAATCAGGTGTTTTACATGCAATTATGAAGCAAATGAATACGGTAAAAACGACGATATATGGTACAATACATATGGATAGTGATAGAGATAAAGGGTATATAAAATACTCATCGTTTTTTAGTAAGAGAGGGGTTATCTTATGCTATACGAGGATTTGATGACATTATTTCAAGCAGCTCCGAAAGAAGAAGGTAGAGGCGGCTGGAAATATATAATCCAGGAACGAAATGATAAATATGAAATTGTTGATGAACTGTTGAAAAATCAAATGAGTGTTGAATTGTATTTTAATGAATATGATGAGGTGAAAATCACTTTATATAAAGATGGAATGCCTATTTCTACTATGCAAAGAATTGCGATTTCAAAAGTTGAATTAGACGAAGAGGAAGAAGGAATTCAATTCGTTTTAGAACGTATGCCTAGTCGGATGATTCGGTTGCAATTAAAGCCATATTTAGCACTCGAAATGGGGCCGTACTGGGAAGTATGCGATGATTGTGAATGAACATAAAAGAAGCATCCAATAACATGGATGCTTCTTTTATGTTTTTTGAAGTTGTTTAAAAGCAATAATTGGCAGTAAAATGATGCTGACCCATCCAATTATAGGATATAGAATGTGGAGTAATTCACTGTAACCAATGTAACTAAAGCAATAACTAATTAGTAAAATGAAGAAAATAATATTGTTACTTTTCCATCTGGTGATGGATTGAATTTGTTTTGTCATTCCGAACACATTACCAACTAAAGTTGTGAACACTTCACCGAAAATGATAAGAACAAAGAAAAAGTGAAAAGTTGCATTGAATTTTCTTATGACTTCAGCCATTGGGATATTATATTGATAAAATTGATCGACTGATAAAATAGCTAAATGGCTACATAATAAAATTAAAGAAAGTCCTGCACCGCCTAAAATACCGCCCCATAAAATGGCCTTTCGATCTTTTACTTCACTGGCTAACGGGACGAGAACGCTTTGGGCGAGAGAAAGATTTAAGGCGACATATGTAATAGGACTAGTAATCCACTTCATATTCCAGCTTTCTGCAGGAATAGTGTCACTAATAGGAGTTGTACCGTGAAAAAAAGTTGTAATAGCAAGTCCGATAATAAAAATCATCATAATAGGTACGACAAGTGTATTAACTTCAAAAACCCCTTGTAATCCGCGACTACCTATAATGAGACAGGCGATCAATATAATGAAAATACCAAGTTGTCTTGGTAAACGAAGTTGCTCTTCAAATACCGCCCCAGCTCCTGATAACATAACGCTCGTTACACCAAATAATACGAGTAATAATAGTGTGTTTACAATATTGCCAACTACATCCCCAAATAAATATTTGTTAAATTCTTGCGCTGAAAATGCACCGATTTGTGATGAAAGTAACATCATCTTTGTGCCAAGCCAAATAAAAAAAAATCCACTTACACATATGCCAATTGTTCCATATAATCCGTTCACTGTAAAAAATTCAACGATTTCTCGTCCAGTAGCAAATCCAGCTCCAACGACTGTTCCAATATAAGTAGCAGCGACCTTCTTTGCTACTTGCCATTGTTGATTGTCCATGTTATCCCTCTTTCTACTACGATGAGCTTGATTTACTATTATGCATATGTATGAGCTTGGACAATTAGACGTATGAAGTGTTTGAAAACATACATGAATTAAAAGATATTAGGGAAGTATTAAAGGTGTTAAAACTTTGTTACATATGAGCCAATCGTTCGAAAGGATAGGAAATGTATGGTAACATGTAACTAGGTTATTAAAAGATAAACATTATGAAATGATAAGAGGAGTGGATTGTATGAGTACGAAAACAAATGTTGTTGAAGTATTAAACAAGCAGGTAGCAAACTGGAATGTGTTATATGTGAAACTACATAATTATCACTGGTATGTGACAGGACCACACTTCTTTACGTTACATGAGAAATTTGAAGAGTTTTACAATGAAGCTGGAACAAATATTGATGAATTAGCAGAACGTATTTTAGCGTTGGAAGGTAAACCGCTAGCGACAATGAAAGAATATCTTGCAACATCTAGTGTGAGTGAAGGGACAAGCAAGGAATCTGCAGAAGAAATGGTGCAAACATTAGTGAATGATTACTCTGCACTTATTCAAGAATTAAAAGAAGGTATGGAAGTTGCTGGCGAAGCTGGCGATGAAACATCAGCAGATATGTTGTTAGCGATTCATACAACATTAGAACAACATGTATGGATGCTAAGTGCGTTCTTAAAATAAATATAAGTATATAAAGAAAAAAGTCATTGAAAAATTCTTTCAATGGCTTTTTTTGTCATTTTTCAGTTTTCTTTTATGCTATAATATAGTAAAAAGGAGGCGATGCAATGTTTCGCTTTTTCAGAACTGGAAAAGAAGAGCGTGAAATTACGAAAGATGAATTAGAACAAGCGATGGCTAAGTTTCTAGAAACGAATGCTAATATTGTTTATACAGTATTAGTAAATGATGATTATACAGTAAATTATGATTTGTTAAAGCCGTATTTACTTGCATTTCCAACAAATAGTTTTCTTATTACGAAGGAAACGCTTGAGGTATTTGAACATACAGAAGAAAATCTAAACCTAGTTAAAGAAATTGATATCGTACAAAAAGCAGTAGATCAATACGTAACAGAAAAAGAAATGTTTCCAATTGTTGAAGGTAGTGAAGATCGCCTTATATGCGGGATGAAATTAGGGCCGTATTTAAATCGTATATTAAAAAGAGACTTATATATTTCAGAAAAACACTATTTAGTTTCAAGTAAACCAGACAGAAAAAAACAAAAGAGTGGGTAGATGTATTGAAAACAACAATAAATATATTGTTGTCTTTTTTTGTTTAGTAAAATATTGATTTTTCAGTTTATTAAGTTTTATACTAAACTTATTGGACGAAGAGAAGTAATGATTAAGTATTGTTAGCGTGAGTTATATACAGTGATTACAGAATGGTATAAAGGTTTGAGAAATAAATATTATAAAAGATTACGGGGGAATGGATGTATGAAAAATAGTATGACTTACATTCAATTATTAAATGAAACGTTACATTGTTACGCAAATAAAGGGAGTTTGGAAGCGTACACTTATATAATGGAGCATGCTAAAGGTGTAGTGGGGAATAAAGCGCAAATATATAATTTTAAATATGCGCTAGCGAGTGCAGCGGGGCTTGAAGAAGAAGCGTTACAGATAATGAAGGAAGCTATTATAGACAATGGATTTTGGTACGGAAATGAGTATTTAATTTCGGACGATGATTTAACACCACTACATAAATTTGAAGAGTTTCATAAAATGGTTCAATTATGTAAAGAAAGAGAAGAATTAGCAAAGAAAACAGAACGAGCAGACGTGAAATATTTAGACAGCAATAAAGAAGGAAAACTATTTATTGCAATGCACGGGGATCAAGAAAATATAGAAATAATAGAACCATATTGGAAATCTGTTTTGACACAAGATTATACGTTAGCTTTACCACAATCTTCGCAAATTCAGTTTTCAGATGGATTTGTTTGGGATGATAAACATAGAGGGAAAGAGGAATTAAAAGAGCATTACGTTATGTTTATAGAAAATCATACAGTAGAAAGTGTAATAATTGGTGGTTTTTCTGCTGGCGCAAGAGTAGCTTTGTATACAATTTTACAAAAAGATATAGATGTAGATGGTTTTATTTTTGTGGCGCCGTGGCTTCCAGAGATTGAAGAATGGAATGAGTTGTTGGAAGTGTTACAGAATAAAAATATAAAGGGATATATAGTGTGTGGGGATCAAGATGAAGATTGTTTCGAATGTACGCAGCAATTTGTACAATTATTAAGAGATAAGAATATAGAACATGAGTTTAAAGTTATACCCAATTTAAATCATGATTATCCTAAGGATTTTGATGAACTATTAAAAGAAGCTATTGAATATATAGACGACAAAAATAATAAGTAGTAAAAAAGGGAGATGCATCATAATTGATGTATCTCCCTTTTGTCATTATAAATGAAAAGCATTTGCTAGTAAGCGATAAGAATTCAATTTATCTTCAAATCGATGAGTAATTGTGACAATCATAAATTCATCAGTATTGTACGCTTTGCTTAAGTTTACGATTTGTTCTTTCACAGAAGATGGATCACCGACGATCATACGTTGACGATTTTCTTTTATACGGAATAAATCATAAGCGCTGTATGAATAATTTTGTGCAGTTTCGATAGAAGGAGTACCAGTTGTACGCTTTCCTTGTTCTAGTAATAAGATTGATAAATCTAAACTAGAAGCAATTTTTTCCGCCTCTTCATTCGTTTCTCCGCAAATAACAAAAATAGAGACGATTGATTTTGGTTTATCTCCTAAATAAGAAGGTTGGAACTGTTCTTGATAAGCATTCATTACTTCAGGGCCACCGTATCCGTTAATGAACTGTGCGAATGCAAAAGAAGCACCTTGTTTTGCGGCAATCATTGCACTCTCTCCGCTAGAACCAAGCATCCACATCTCGGGAGATGTTGGAATGACAGGAGTAGCCTTTAAATTTGCATAATGATGGTTTTCTGGTACTTGATCATGTAAGTACATTGCAACATCTGCAATTTGTTCTGGGTATTGATCAAGTGAGACCATTTTGCCTTCTTGAAGTGCGCGAGTTGCAATTGGCATACCACCAGGTGCTCTGCCGACACCAAGATCAATACGATTTGGATAAAGCGCTTCTAAAACACGGAAATTCTCAGCAACTTTATATGGGCTATAGTGCGGCAACATAACACCACCTGAACCCACTCTCATACGATCTGTTTTTGCTGCAATATGTGAAATAAGTATTTCAGGACTTGAACCAGCAAGGCTGACAGAGTTGTGATGCTCCGATACCCAAAAGCGTGTATATCCGAGTTTTTCAACTTCTTGCGCAAGTGTAACTGTATGTGAAAAAGCTTGGGCTGCTGTACTACCATCTGAAATAGGTGATTGGTCTAATACGCTTAATTTAATCATAGAATATACCTCTCAATCTTAATGTACATCCTATTATATATTTACTTACGAAAAATGCGTAATAAAATGCTCAAAATAAAAAGTGGATAAATTCTATATTTACTTTTAACGAGAAAATCCTCGTTCATAATGATTCATTTCGGCTAAATTTAATATATATTCGTAGTTATCAATCTCAAGTTTTAGTTGTTCACGCTCTTTTTTAGATAGATGCTTACAACTAAGTTTGTTGCATAGTTGTTGTTTCTTTTCTTCTAAATACTTCTTTGTAGCTTGGTAGTCGTAAGTTTGTTTCATTTTTAACCACTCCTTCTTTGCTGTTGCTATATTATACGAAGCGTGAAGAGGTGTGAAAGCTAACTCTTATGTACTTTTAGTGAATATTCCTCTTTCTATGTTGTTATGTTTATAGGAATTTATGAATAAAATGCACTAAACCACTAATGCCCATAAAAGCCCGATTGGTTCAACTAATAATCAGTAGGGGAAGACCCCCCACTGATTATAGTTTCACTTTATGAAGTAAGGGGTGGAATTGTGCAGAAAGATATAATGTATAACACTGAGATGGATGAAACGTTAAAAGTTATAAATAAAGGGTTAAAGAAGACGACTCGTCCGAAGCGAATTATAGTAGTAGGGGCCGGTATGGCTGGGTTGGTTTCGGCATCTTTATTAAAAGCTGCAGGACATGATGTGAAGATTTTTGAAGCAAACAACCGGGTAGGTGGCCGCATAGAGACGGTTAGAATGGAAGATACCGGATTATATTTAGATGTTGGGGCAATGAGAATTCCGTATTCGCACACATTAACGATGGCATATATAAGAAAATTCGGGCTACAGGTAAGCCCTTTTATTAATAGGAATGAGACAGATATCGTTTACGTAAATGGCCGAAAAACGACATTAAAACAATATGAAAAAGATCCAAGTATATTAAAGTATCCTGTGGAAATGAATGAAGTTGGGAAAACGTCTGAGGAGCTATTAATGTTAGCGGTGCAGCCCATTATAAATTTTATAAAAAAGAACCCAGAGAAAAATTGGGATATTGTAGTAAAGGATTTTGGGAGATACTCTACAGGACAATTTTTAAAGTATTACCCTTATCAATATAATACTTACTTTTCACCAGTAACAATCGAGATGATTGGTGTTTTATTAGATTTAGAAGGTTTTTTGGAAAGGTCATTTGTTGAGACGTTACGCTTTTTATATATTATGCAAGTGGAGAGTGGATTTTGTGAAATAGTAGGCGGGAATGATAGATTACCGAAGTCCTTTTTACCACAATTAGAAGAAAATATTATATATAATCAAAAATTAATGAAGCTACAACAACATGATAATGGTGTGACAGCTTTCTATCGAAACGAGGAAACTTTTGAGTATAGTAGTATTACAGGGGATTTAGTTATTATTACAATTCCATTTTCGACAATGCGCTTTGTGGAAGTAGATCCATTTAATTCTATATCTCATGAAAAATGGAAAGCGATTCGTGAATTGCATTATATGCCAGCGACGAAAATAGGAATTCAATTTAAAAGTCGATTTTGGGAAGAACAAGGACAATTAGGTGGCAGAATTATAACGGATTTACCAATTCGTTACGCCTATTATCCAAGTCACGGAATTGGAGAAAAAGGACCTGCTATGATGTTAGGAAGCTATACATGGTCTTATGATGCGTTGTTATGGGATGGGTTATCAAAAGGTGATCGTATTTATTACACACTACAAAATTTAGCGACCATATTAGGCGGTCAAGTATATGATGAGTTCATGTCTGGCATATCAAAAAGTTGGACATTGGATCCATATGCACTTGGAGGATTTGCGCTATTTCAGGCAGGTCAAGAATCTGAGCTACAACCAGCGATTATAAAACCAGAGGGGAGATTATACTTTGCAGGTGATCATACAACGTTATATCACGGATGGATACAAGGTGCAATTGAATCTGGAGTTCGTGTAGCGGTAGAGGTAAATAATTAAAATGTATAAAATTCAGAAATTTCTTTACTGTATAGTTTGAGATGGATATTATTATATATAAAAGAATTAAAAGGAGTGTTGAAAGTGAATCCGTTATTATTTGATTTTCCTTCTGAATTTTATACTGATAGGCTATTTATTCGAATGCCGAAACCGGGTGACGGTAAATCTGTATACGATGCAATTCAAGCTTCTATGAAAGAATTAAAACCTTGGATGGTTTTTGCACAAAAAGAGCAAACAGAGGAAGAAGTAGAAGTGAGCATTAGAAAATCGCATATTCAATTTTTACAGCGTGAGGATTTAAGATTACTAGTTTTTTCGAAAGAAACAGGTGAATTTATTGCATCAGCTGGATTGCATCGTATTAATTGGGATATACCTCAATTTGAAATTGGGTATTGGATTGATTCAAGGTTTAGTGGAAAGGGTTATATGGTAGAGGCTGCAAAGGGTATAACAGATTATGCTTTTTCTGAGCTGAAAGCAAATCGCGTAGAAATTCGATGTGATTCTTTAAATAAGAAGAGTAGAGCGATACCTGAGAAATTAGGATTTAAGTTAGAAGGTACATTGGAAAGTGCGAGTGTAGCGGTAGATGGAAATGGATTAAGGGATATGTGTGTATTTGCCATGACTAGAAATACATATGAAAAAGAAGAGCTGTAAAGAAACAGCTCTTCTTTTTGTGTATTATGGTACAGGATGTCCATTAGAGCTTTCGAAAATTGTAAACCATTGTTGACGATCTAAATTAACTTTTGTAGCAAGGGCGGCTGTTTTAACACGATCTAATTTACCAGATCCAACGATTGGCATCATGTTAGCTGGATGAGCAAGCAGCCATGCATACATAACTGTATCGATGCTAGTAACATCTAGTTCAGTAGCAACCTTCTGTAAAGTTTCACGTAAACGTACAGCACGTTCTGATTGACCAGTAAAGATTTCTCCGCCAGCAAGAGGCGACCAAATCATAGGATTGATTCGCTTTTCTTGGCATAAATCAATTGTCCCTTTTTCGAAATGTTCAAGCTGCATCGCAGATACTTCAATTTGATTTGTAATGAGCGGGAAATCTAAATAAGAACTTAACATATTAAACTGTGAAGGTAAAAAGTTAGATACACCGAAGTGACGGACTTTTCCTTCTTGCTTTAAGCGTGAGAACGCTTCTGCTACTTCATTTGGATCCATAAATGGATCAGGGCGATGAATGAGCAGTACATCAATATAATCTGTATGTAAGTTTTGTAGTGAGTCTTCCGCGCTTTTTATTATATGTTCAGCACTCGTATTGTAGTGCGCAACATATCTCTCTGGAAATTTTGGTGATGGGGGAGCGATTCCACATTTTGTGATAATTTGCATGTCTTCGCGTAAGGAAGGCTTGAGTTGTAACGCTTCTCCAAATAATCCTTCACACGTATATCCGCCATAAATATCAGCATGATCGAAAGTAGTAATTCCCATATCCATACAAGCTTCCATAAAAGAAAGTAACTCTTGCTTTGGCATATTCCATTCTGCTAAACGCCAAAAACCTTGAATAATACGAGAAAATTCTAGTGTTTCGGCCATTTGAACTCGTTCCATTATAAGTACCTCCTTGATGAATGAATCATTTTTTGAAAAGGCTTTCTTGCTACATATTATTATATAGTTACAGTGTCGTACATACAATAAATATGTTTTGCTACAAAAACGATTTTCTCTATATGCTATAATGTAAAAACATATAGCTATAAGGAGATGTACGAAATGATTCCAGTAACAATATTAACTGGTTTTCTTGGATCAGGGAAAACGACATTATTAAATCGCATTTTATCAGAAAATCACGGTCATAAATTAGCAGTGATTGTAAATGAAATAGGACAAATTGGTATTGATAATCAGCTGATTATGAATGTCGAAGAAGAGATTATGGAGATGACGAATGGATGTTTATGTTGTACTGTACGTGAAGATTTACTAGTCGCTTTAAAACAATTACTGGACGTAAAAGCAGAAGGTAAAATGGAATTTGATGGATTAGTAATTGAAACGACTGGTCTTGCAAATCCAGGTCCGATTATTCAAACATTCTTTTTAGATCCTGTGATTCAATCTGCATACCAAATTAACGGCGTTGTAACAGTAGTAGATAGTTATCATATACATAAACATTTTGAAAAAGGACTAGAAGCAAAGGAACAAATTGCATTTGCTGATGTCGTTTTAGTAAATAAATTAGATTTAGTGGATGAAAGTGAAAAGGAAAATCTATTGCAGGAACTGCAAGGTATTAACCCAACTGCAAAGTTAATCGAGGCGACTAACTGTGATGTAGATATTCCATCGTTACTACAAATTCAAACGTTTAAAACGAAAGATACGTTACAAATTTATCCTCATAAAGAGCATAATCATCTAGAAGGGGTAAAGTCGTTTGTACTACGCGAAGAGCGACCGTTAGATTTACAAAAACTAAATGAGTGGATGTCAGCTGTCGTTCAAGAGCTAGGGGAGTATTTATATCGCTACAAAGGAATTTTATCGATTGATGGAGTAGATAAACGTATCGTTTTCCAAGGTGTGCATACACTGTTTGCTGCATCATATGATAGAGAGTGGCAAGAGGGCGAAGAACGAGTAAGTGAAGTTGTGTTTATCGGAAAAGATATTAATAAAGAATGGTTCCAAGAACATTTCGGGGAGTGTGTGAAATAAGTCTGCATATATTGCAGGCTTATTTTTTAACTTAACTAAGTATTTTGTAGAAAAATGCTAGATTGCAAAAAACGAAGGATAATAAAAAGCCTGTTTTCACAGGCTTGTATGTTCATCTAATAGTAACTCCATTACAACACCTACAACTGGACCTTCGTCATCAATATCACCATTTAAACGGAAACCAAATGACTCGTATAATCCCATTGCGAGTTTGTTGTCTGGATGTAAACTTAAATAAATTATTTTACATTCAAATTTATCTTGTAAGAATTGAATGAGTATGCGAAGGAAACGTTTTGCGTATCCTTTTCCTTGATATTGCTCGTCAATCATAAAGCGATCTAACCACACACTTTTACGTTTTTCCCAATACCATCCATACATTGCGTATCCTACAAGTGTTTCTCCATCATATAAACCTACTGACGTTCCGTTTCCCTCATATAATGATTCTGCTAGAGAAAACGCATTGCTTTCAATAAATTGCTGCTGGTCTTTTGCGACGTTTAAAGCAGCTACCGAACGCCAATTTTTTGCTGTAACTTCACAAATGTGAAGAGTCATAATTCCAACTCACCTTCTAAATTAATATAGCTTAAAAGCTAATATGGATAATTTTACTTGTTATTTTGGTCAAGTCAAGTAAGAACAAATAAAAAAGAAGCTGAATGACATATTCAGCTTCTTTTAAAAATTTGATTAGTTAGTAGCTTCTTTTAATGTATTTACGTTTTCTTCCATTAAAGTGAAGTAATCTTTATTGCTCTTCGCATCATCTTCAGAAATAGTAGCAAGATGATTTAAGCGTAAAATTTTTGTACCCGTCTCTTTTTGAATTACGGACGCTACCTTTGGTGTAGAGAATGTTTCAAATAAAATATATTGTAGATTATGTTCTTTTACTGTTTTTGTAATGTCAGCAAGCTGTTTTTGAGATGGTTCATTAGAAGCTGAAATACCAGCGATAGCAATTTGTTTCAGGCCATAGCGTTGTTCCCAGTATCCATAAGCCGCATGAGAAACTAAAATGTCTTTCGTTTTTGCATTCGCAACAGCTGCTTTAAATTGATCATCTAAATCAGTAAATTTTGTTTGCAGTGCTGCGAAATTTTTTTCGAACTCTTGTTGATGATCAGGCTGTAATTCTACAAGTGCATTTTTAATTTTTTCTGCCTGTTTCATTGCTAGAGTAGGGTCTAACCAAATGTGTGGGTCTTTATCGTGATGATGTTCATCCTCTTTATGGCCGTCTCCGTGATCATGATGCTCTTCTTCAGTAGAAGTACGCAGTTCAATACCTTTTGATGCATTTACAATTTTAACATTTTCTTTTTGTAATGCTTTTTCCATTTTTTCAGCAAATGGTTCTAATTCAGCGCCGTTATAAACGAATAAATCGGCTTTTGCAACTTGTACTGTTTGTTTTTGACTTGGTTCAAATGTATGTGAATCTGCACCAGGTGGGTAAATCGCTTCAACAGTTACATAGTCGCCACCAATTTTTTTTGCAAAATCTGCAAGAGGAAAAATAGTAGTATAAACAGTTAGCTTTCCGTCTTTCTTGGCATTACCTTCTTTTTTATTTGAGCAGCCAGTAAAAATTAAAGTGAAAATAAGTAAGAATGAAAATATAGTCAATCTTTTAGGCATGAAGTTCTCCTCTTTTCTTTTTTTACGGATATATTTTCCCCAATTATAGAAGAAAAATATCATTTTAATACAAAACGGAATAATTACGTTTTAGTTTGCGAACTTAGTATAATACATCTTTTATAAAGTTGCAATAAATAATAATCATTCCGATTTGTTTTTGTTATAAAGTTGTCAAATTTGGATGTATTATTTTTAGGAATGCATGCATATGTGACAACGCTACGTTCATATATTTGAAAGGAGGGTGTAGAGGGGGATGAGTGTTTGGGTTACTTAATGGAAGCTATTTTATTGATATTAGCGGTAGTATTACCATTAGCATTAGTCTTAATTTTTTTAAGAAGATTAATAAGTAATTTAGGAGATGCATCAACAGTAACAAAATTGCGAGAGAAAGATGAGAAAAAACAGTGAGTAAAGCACTATGCGTACGCATAGTGCTTTACTTGTGGTAAAATGAGAGCAGGAAACTCCTAAAAGTTGTATTTTACTGAAGGAGAGAAAAGTAAAATAAGAGGTATATGCATATATGAATAAGCGAACAGCGTTAGTACTTGGTGCAAGTGGTTTAGTTGGACAAGAGATAACGCGTCTATTACTTGAATCAGATTACTACGATTCGGTTACTATTTTTGTAAGGGAACCAATGCAATGGCAACATGAAAAATTACAGCAAAAGCAAATAGATTTTTCGATGTTAGAGGAATATAAAGAGTTTTTTGCTGTAGATGACGTATTTAGTTGTCTAGGAACAACAATCAAAAAAGCAAAAACAAAGGCAAATTTCAAAAAGGTAGATTATGAATATACGTTACGAGCTGCTTGTTTAGCTGAAAAACAAGGGGTACAAAATTTCCTTGTTGTGTCTTCAATGGGAGCAAAACCTAAATCGTTTTTCTTTTATTCGCAAGTTAAAGGGAGAATGGAAGAGGAATTACAAAAGTTAGTCATTGGTGGTATTCACATTTTTAGGCCATCTTTATTAGTAGGAAATCGACAAGAATTTCGTTTCGGTGAACGAATGGCTGAAAAGTTATCTCGTATCATTCCTTTTATATTTAAAGGGGCTTTCAAAAAGTATAAACCAATTTCAGCGAAAGATGTGGCGAAAGGGATGTATATAACTGCATTGAGAGAAGAAACGGGTATTTATATTTATAACTCAAATGAAATTACAACGATAGAATAAAAAACGTGAAAAATGGCATGTATTAAAAATCAAGTTTGAATCTTGAATGAATAGTAAATACATGTAGTTTAGCAATTATAAGAAAGTAAAAAAGGAGTGGGAATCCCACTCCTTTTTTACGATAATTTATTATGCAAATCGCATTCTTATCCCGCTATTTGTGGACAGCAAAACCCCCGCGGATTAAAGTTTCACTTTATACGTCTCCAACTCTAGTACGACAAGTGACCTCGTTTATTGCAATGCTATTTTTAGAGTCGTATTATACTAACGGATGATTTCGTCTTATAAGAATGTTTCACTTCATTTGAAAATATACTACTATCATATATCCATTGTTTGTAATGCCAATAAATCAAATAGAATATACTTTCTATTTGGAAATAATCTGTTTGAGTAAAATCTGAAGGGAATTGGGTTCCGAAGATATAAAAGTCCTATATGTACTACTCCGTATTTTTGGGAGATTTGCAAAAGGAGGATATAAGAATGAGTAAAAAAGAAATGTTGCAAAATGGAATTAAGCAAGTGTTTTACGAAGAAGAATGGTATCCACCTTTATCAGACGCGTTAAAGCACCTTACTGCTGCACAAGCATGTTGGCAACCAGAAGGAGAGGCTAGTAATACGATTTGGGAAAATGTAAACCATTTACTTATCTTTAAAGAACGCTTACTTGCCCGCTTGCATCAAGATGAAACATTTGTGGCGCCACAAAATAATGATGAAACGTTTGTCCAAGGTGGACGTAATGATGAGGATGCTTGGCAACAAACAGTGTTGCGAACAATTCAAGTGCATGATGCCTTACAATCTGCATTAATATCCCTTCAAGAAGCAGAACTAAATCAATTAACTCCTTCTCTACCAATTTGGCAACAATATATGAACATCCTTTTGCACGATGCTTATCATACCGGGCAAATTGTGCAACTTCGCAAGCTTCAAGGTTCATGGCCAGCGCATCGTTCTTATTTGTAAATGATACTTAAAATTGTTGGAGTTATAAACGAAACAAACGAATTAATATGTAGAATACTACTATATGAAAAAACAATTTCTCACTTAATCTGAGGAATTGTTTTTTTTCGTAATCATGATTGTGGAATTCGATTTTTAACCCTGTCACATATTCAGAAAGGGAGATAAATACATAAAAAAATAGGTGTATCAAGCAAAATGTTGATCCACCTTAAAACGATATTATGAAATAACATACGTTATCTTATAGTATACTTTTTATTCCTCTAGATTCAGTAGTACATATTATTCTCGGTTTTATTTATTTGTATGGAGTTTCCCCGGTGCTCGTTTGTATTGATACGGTTCTTCTAACTCAAAACTAAGTTCATTGGCGGCTATTCTTGGAAAGTAAGGATTGCGAAGTAACTCACGTCCGATAAAAATTAAATCTGCTTCGTTATTATTTAAAATTTGTTCTGCCTGTACTCCATTCGTAATCAAACCAACAGCCCCAGTTGCAATGTTAGCATGTTCTTTAATATGTTTAGCATATTGCACTTGATACCCGGGATATACATCGATGTGTGCCGGAACAACAGCTCCAGAACTACAATCAATTAAATCTACTCCTTGTTCTTTCATCCAGTTTGTATATGGAACGTAATCTTGAACCGTTAAACCGTCAGGATGATAATCGTTTGCTGAAATACGAACAAATAACGGTCCGTTCCAAACTTCATTTATTGAGTCAATGATTTCACGTAAGAAACGATAGCGATTTTCAGGTGAACCTCCATATTCATCGGTCCGTTTATTAGAAAGTGGAGAAAGAAATTCATTAATAAGATAACCGTGAGCGCCGTGTATTTCAATAACGTCAAATCCAGCTTGTTTGGATCGTATTGCAGCCTCTTGAAAAGCTAATATGGTCTTTTTTATTTGCTGTATACTCATTTCTACTGGGATTTTCATAGTTTCATTAAACGGAATTGCGGATGGAGCGAGAGCATCCGTTTCTAATTCAGCTTTTCTTCCGGCGTGAGCAAGTTGAATGGCGGCTTTTGCGCCGTTATCATGTATAAAAGTTGTCGTTTTATGTAAGCCTTCAATTAGGCTATCATCCCATATACCTAGGTCTTTATTAGAAATTCTTCCTTCAGGTAACACGGCTGTTGCTTCGATCATAACTAAACCAACTTGACCAGCAGCTCTTGTTCCGTAATGAACGTGATGGAAATTAGTTACTTGGCCATCCTCGTTTTCTGATGAATACATGCACATAGGTGACATAACGATACGGTTTTTTAATGTAACGTCCTTAATTGTATAAGGTGAAAAAAGTTCAGAATTCATCCAATAGCCTCCTAGATTGAATTTTCTTACATTGTATCATTCTTGTTTTTGTTTCCCTAATAAAACGCTTATACGAAAAATTTTGTCTATTCGTGTTACAATAATTAATATGAATTGAATTGGAGGATGACATATGTACCAGGCTTATTATGAAAGTGAATTAGGCTTGCTGGAAATTACAGCGAACGATAAAGGAATTACGTCTGTTATATTTGTTGATGAGAGACAAGAAGAACATAAAAATGAAATAATAGATCAATGTATAAATGAGCTAGATGAATATTTTAAGGGGAAAAGAAAAGAGTTCACAGTCCCGCTATCTGCTGAGGGAACAGTATTTCAAAAAAATGTATGGGATGCGCTTTATACTATCCCTTATGGCGTAAGTGCTTCATATTTAGATATTGCAGAGAAGGTTGGAAATACGAAAGCTGTACGGGCGATAGGAGGGGCAAATAGTCGGAATCCAATTTCAATAATCGTTCCATGTCACCGTGTAATAGGAAAGAGTGGAAAGCTTGTTGGATATGCTGGTGGTTTATGGAGGAAAGAGTGGTTATTAAAACACGAAGGTATTATGAAATGACGTATGGATGGGAAGAGGGATTGTTTTGAAATGTATAAATTGTGGGCAACCTTGCGAGGAGGAACAGTTAAATTGTGCAAGTTGTCAGCGAAAGTTGGATAATGAACAAGGTGAAAGTAGCTCGTTAATAGATAAAGAACTAGAAGTATATGTAGGGAGACAATATCCGTATTACAAAAGAAAATGGGAGCTTGAGAATAAGCGGATTGCTAGGTGGAGCTGGAATGGTTGGGCAACTATTTTCAATATAGGTTGGCTTGGATATCGTAAGTACTATTTACCGGCAGCATTATTTGTATTGTTATTAGTAGCGTGTGATGCGTTTTCTTATTATATGGGTTTCAATGTAGCACTGCCAATCATTAATATGGTGCCTCTTACGTTTTTATTACTCATTTTTATTCTGTTTGGAATGGGGATTTTTGCAAATGGATTATACTATCAATTTGCGGAAAGACGTATATACCGAATAAAAGCAAGAGAAATAAAAGATAAATCAGTTGAAAACTATCTTATCCATGATAGCGGCGGAACGAGCAAAATGGGAGCGACAATTGTTACTATTTTAGCAGTTGCTAGCATATTTTTTAGTCATTTCTTTTTTCCGACTGATCGAGACGTTATACAAAAGGTTCGTACAAGCTCGCTTTATGAATATCCTTTCTTTTCAATAGGTGAATCTTTCGAAAATTATTTTCAAAATTCAGGTTGGATATATTATCGTGGAACGGAAGGGTTAGAATTAGTAGAATTCCAAGGATATAACGCGGGAGCACCAAGACAAAAGGTGACGATTCAATTTGTTGTCGATTATAAATTGGGTGAAGTGGAACCGTACTCGCTTACGGTTAATGGTGAATCTAAAAATGAAGAAGAGTTTTTGAAGATGATGGACGAAATATTTAAGGTTCAAAATCCATTTGATATAGAGGATGGATTACAAGTAAATGCGATTCAAAAAAGCGGCTGGAAAGAAACTTCCGACCGCTTTTTTCTATGTTTGTTAAAATAAATATTTAAAATAATCAGAATCTTTTGTATAATGAAATATATTATACGAGATTTAACTTATACATATAGATTGGGGGAAGGAAGAATGAAGAGAAAGACAACAACAATTGCTGCACTTGCGTTAACGACAAGTGTATTGGTTGCAGGATGTGGGAATGGTGAGAAGGCTTCGACAACGAAGAAAGAATCGAATAAGGAAATGGCAGATAAACAAGTTTTAAATTTGCTAGAAACAGCTGAAATTCCTTCAATGGATACATCTAAATCAACGGATTCTGTATCTTTCCGTGCCTTTGTAAATGCAATGGAAGGTTTATATCGTCTAGATAAAGATAATAAACCAACACCAGGCATGGCAAAAGATGTGAAGATTAGTGAAGATAAAAAGACATATACATTTGAATTACGTGATGCGAAATGGTCAAATGGTGATCCAGTTCGAGCACAAGATTTTGTATATGCATGGCAACGTACATTAGATAAAGCAATAGCGGCAGAATATGCATTCATTTTATTTGATGTGAAAAATGCACAGAAAGTAAATAAAGGAGAATTACCATCAGATCAATTGGGTGTTAAAGCGAAGGATGATAAAACGTTGGTAGTAGAATTAGAGCAACCAGCACCTTATTTTCTTGAGCTTACGTCGTTCCCTACATTTTTCCCATTAAATGAAAAATATGTGAAAGAGCAAGGAGATAAATACGGATTAGAAGCAGATAAATTATTATATAATGGACCATTTACAATGAGTCAATGGAAACATGAACAAAATTATCAGTTAAAGAAAAATCCTAATTATTGGGATAAAGATACTGTAAAGTTAGACGAAATTAATGTAAGTATTGTGAAGGAAACAAGCACTGGAGTAAATTTATATGATAGTGATCAAGCAGATCGAGTTATTTTAACTTCTGAATTTGTTGATAAATATAAAAAGAATAAGCCAGATGAATTTAAAACGAAGTTAGATCCACGTATGTATTTCTTGCGTTTTAACCAAAAAAATGCAACATTTAAAAACCAAAAAGTACGTGAAGCGATTGATTTAGCATACGATAAAAAAGGAATTGCTGATGTCATTTTAAATGACGGTTCTTTGCCAGCATATTTCTTAGTACCTGAAAAATTCACGACAGGTCCGGATGGAAAAGACTTCCGCTCTGTAAATAAAAACTTCCGTGATAGTAAAGATAACGCAGCGAAAGCAAAAAAATTATGGGAAGAAGCGAAGAAAGAGCTTGGTCAAGATACAATTACGGTTGAATTACTAAATGATGATAATGGTAGCCGTAAAAAAGTAGGCGACTTTATTAAAGAAGAATTAGAGAAAAACTTACCTGGTATTAAAGTGAATTTGAAACAGCAACCATACAAGCAGAAGCTAGATTTAGAAAAGAAATTCGAATATGAATTCTCATTATCTGCATGGAGCCCTGACTATCCAGATCCAATGACTTATATTGATATGTTTGTTACTGGAAGCTCATTTAATGAAATGAATTATTCTAATCCGAAGTATGATGATTTAGTAGCGAAATCAAAAGGAGAGCTATTAAAAGATGATAAAGCACGCTGGAATGCACTTGCGGAAGCTGAAAAAATCTTAATTGGTCAAGATGCTGCCATTTCTCCTACGTATCAACAAAGCACAGCTTATTTAGAGAAGCCGTTTGTAAAAGGTATTGCTAATCATACGTTTGGCGGGGACTTCAGTTATAAATGGGCATATATTACAAAGAAATAGTATAATAAAAGGTGAGTGAATTTTCGCTCATCTTTTTTGTATAAGGAGGAATTATAGTTGTTAAGGGGAATCAATCATCTTTGTTTTTCAGTGTCTAATTTAGAAAACTCTATTATGTTTTATGAAAAAGTATTAGGGGGAGAATTATTAGTTAAAGGGAGAAAATTGGCGTATTTTAACATATGTGGAGTATGGATAGCACTTAATGAAGAGAAACATATTCCGAGAAATGAGATTCATCAATCTTATACGCACATTGCATTTTCTGTTGAACAAGAAGACTTTGAACGTCTAATACAGCGATTAGAAGAAAATGATGTTCATATTTGATATTAAGTCAATAAAATAGACACAGATAATTTCAATTATGCAGCCTCCGATTCGTACATACGTTCTTTTTTAGCCGGTGATAAGTAACCATTCGCTGAATGAATTCTTTTACGATTATAGAAAATT
>NZ_JAEHBI010000229.1:0-383 GCF_016483705.1 Bacillus cereus group sp. N6 | reverse complement strand
AAAACATGCTTAAACAACGGCGCCATGGACGGAATCATATTGTTGAGTATTATGATAAATTAAAAACGCAACCTTATAACAAACGTCACAAAGTTGCGTCCATTGCATGTGTAAATAAGTTATTGAAGCTCCTTTTCTACCTTATTACACATAATATACACTATGATTATCGGTTAACGGCCTAATATCATAGCTGCATTCATCATACCATACTATTTCCCTAGTAAAAAAATGAATTTATATTAGGGGTATTTTGTATGCCTGATAATAGATACCTGTACTTTAAGATATTCCCTCCATAAAAACTTAAAAATATATATTGACTAATCGTAAGAAAAGGCGGCAATCTTTTTTGCCAAAACCCAAAACTAACACGTTTTCAG
>NZ_JAEHBI010000228.1:0-395 GCF_016483705.1 Bacillus cereus group sp. N6 | reverse complement strand
AAATTAAGTTGGACGGTGATTAATATGCGTCCTTTCCAATACAAGAAACCACTGAATACAGGTGATTGTAGAAATCGAATTATCATTGAACAACCTGAAGTAATAAAAGATGAGTTAAATCAAGAAGTTGAAACAGGTAATTGGCAAGAAGTAAAAAAAGCGTGGGCAATGATAAAAACGGTAAAAGGTTCGGAGTATATGGAAGCTTCAGCTTCACAGTCTACACGAATGTATCGGTTTATCATTCCTTATGCAACAGGTATTACAGAATTAATGCGAATTAAAATGAAGGGTCGTATCTTTGATATTATCGAACCGCCAATGAATGATGATGAAATGTATCAAACATTGACTATTATCGCAAAGGAGCACGTTTAATATGAATGATTTTGCGA
>NZ_JAEHBI010000227.1:0-401 GCF_016483705.1 Bacillus cereus group sp. N6 | reverse complement strand
AAAAACAAAAAAAGAAGTGTGGGAAAAAGAAATCAGAATAAAAAAATCGCATGAATTGGTGAAAAGAACCATATAGTAAAAAGAAGAGAAAAAGGGAAAAAACAGATACTTATTTTTTTATGAGAAAATCACAAATACTGTAAAAATATGTAGGACATAAGGGGAATATAGTAGGCATATACATTGCAACAGGTATGTCTTACTCAGCACATATTTATGCATACCTGTTGCATATCTCGATACATGAAAAGAAACAAGAATACAGTTTTGTTTTGATGAAAAAAGCAGAAATAACCCAATTAAATTTTTATTTAATTGGGTTATTTCTGTTGAAATTGTTTTGCCTTTTGTTGATGCCTTTTTGCTTTTTTGTGGTCGCCAAGCTGTTCATAACAATGTGC
>NZ_JAEHBI010000226.1:0-401 GCF_016483705.1 Bacillus cereus group sp. N6 | reverse complement strand
GCTTGATGATCTCGCTTTTTGCGAAGTTGAATATCCAATGTGTGACCTTCCTTATCAATCGCACGATAAAGATAACGCCACTCTCCCTTGACTTTGATATAGGTTTCATCTAAATGCCATACGAAATGTGCTGATTTATTTTTCTTTTTCCACATTTGATAAATCAAATTGCCATATTCATGCACCCAACGCATGATTGTTGTTGGATGCACGGAAATTACACGTTCTCTCAGGAGTTCAGATATATCACGATAGCTCAAAGAAAAGCGACAGTAATAGCCAACGGCTACTAAAATAATGTCTTTCTTGAACTGTTTTCCTTTGAAGTATCTCATGTATCATTCTCCTCAACTCAATCTTCCTACAGTTTAGCTTTAGTTAAAAAACTTTGCAACGGAACC
>NZ_JAEHBI010000225.1:0-412 GCF_016483705.1 Bacillus cereus group sp. N6 | reverse complement strand
ATTCGAACCCCCGCGCGACTCTCGCCGCCTGTCGGTTTTCAAGACCGATCCCTTCAGCCGAACTTGGGTATACCTCCATGAAGGAAAAAATAAAAATTTTATTATTATATGTATCTAAACCATTTAAAAAGAAAATGGAGGAGGTAGAGGGATTCGAACCCCCGCGCGATTCTCACCGCCTGTCGGTTTTCAAGACCGATCCCTTCAGCCGAACTTGGGTATACCTCCGAGACATATAATAAATAAAGTGGAGCCTAGCGGGATCGAACCGCTGACCTCCTGCGTGCAAGGCAGGCGCTCTCCCAGCTGAGCTAAGGCCCCATGTTTTTGGGAATATCGGGAAGACAGGATTTGAACCTGCGACCCCCTGGTCCCAAACCAGGTGCTCTACCAAGCTGAGCCACTTCCCGTT
>NZ_JAEHBI010000224.1:0-419 GCF_016483705.1 Bacillus cereus group sp. N6 | reverse complement strand
ACTGTCATGACTATAGGAGCAAGAGCCATAATTGCACCAGAGATTATACCGATAGCCATTGCAACAGCTGTTAATGTGGCTGCTAACTTTGGATTGTTTGAAACCCATTCAGCTATTTTAGAAATGACATCCGCTATGACACTAAGAACTGGCTTCAGTGCAACTTGTAAATCTTGCATCGCTTTTTGAAATGTAACTGCTGGGTTTGCATCCATTTTCTTTATAGATTCATTTAAGTTCTTTTGGTTCTTATCAAAATCTATAACCTTTTCTTTTGCTCCTAGCAATGTATTAATGATATTTTGCCCTTGATCTTCATACATTGTTCCGAAAAACTTAACCCCTAATTCATTACGTTTTGTTTCATCTTCAACCTCTGATAAAGCTTGTGCAATTTCAGTCATAGCTGCCGATCCATC
>NZ_JAEHBI010000223.1:0-419 GCF_016483705.1 Bacillus cereus group sp. N6 | reverse complement strand
GGAGCAAACAACGATATCGCTAGATTAGTTGGTTCTCGCTTTGTATCAGCGATTGAAAGCGAAGAAGGAGAAAAGCTTGCTGATTCATTCGTTAAGCAAATTACAGGCGGTGAGCCAGTATTAGCACGTTTCCTTAGACAAGAGTTCTTTGAATTTATTCCCGAATTTAAAGTGTTCTTCACAACTAACCATAAACCTATTATCGGCGGTCTTGATGAAGGGATTTGGCGACGTGTCAAATTAATACCATTTAATTTAAGTTTACCGTCTCATAAACGTGATAAACGATTACCTGAAAAGCTTTCTCTCGAAATGCCTGGAATTTTAAATTGGGCAATTGAAGGCTGCATGAAGTGGCAACAGGATGGATTGAAAGAACCTAAAGTGGTAGCAGAAGCAACAGGGAAATATAAAGACGA
>NZ_JAEHBI010000222.1:0-420 GCF_016483705.1 Bacillus cereus group sp. N6 | reverse complement strand
GGCTGCATGAAGTGGCAACAGGATGGATTGAAAGAACCTAAAGTGGTAGCAGAAGCAACAGGGAAATATAAAGACGACATGGACATTTTAGCACCATTCCTTGATGAAGTTTGTTATATAGATGAGCGTGAAAATGAGTCAATCATGATTGAAGCAAAAGAATTATACAACGTTTATGAAAGATGGTGCTTTAATTCTGGTGAACGAAGTTTAGGTAATAGATCATTTTATCGCAGGTTAGAGACAAAAGGATTCGGAAAAACAAAGGGAACTGGAAATAAAACGTTTATTACAGGAATTACTTTAAACGAACGTAAGCCAGTTACTAAAGGAGTTACCCAAACTAGTGAAAACAGCAAATTCAAGGTTACTCAATAACTATTGTGTTAGTTAAATAACTTTCAGTAACTTTTAATAACT
>NZ_JAEHBI010000221.1:0-420 GCF_016483705.1 Bacillus cereus group sp. N6 | reverse complement strand
CTCTTTTCTTTTGTTTACGTAATACTTTCACTGCTTTCTTTCTAGCCATTGTTTTCACCACCTTTCTTAGAGAGTTCTTTAAAATTACTTGTCATTCAAGTAGCCGAATGATTATATTATCCAATTTCGTTGTCCTACGATATATTCCCTCCTTATCTAGGGGCAGATTGCATCGTAAGACAAAAAGAACGAATATTCGCCCGGGAAATTTGTTATGAACGAGACAAAAGAGTTCAGCCTACCTTCTGACGGCAATTCATCTCCACCTGAATTGTTAGGTTTCACCCGTAACACAAATCAGATGGAGTCTTCTTGCCGAAAAGGATAAAAAAAGGACAGTCACTCTGATATTATCCCCTTAAGGTAGACAGTGTAAAAAGACCATGAATACACATGGATGTTACACTTTTACTTGGAGGG
>NZ_JAEHBI010000220.1:0-431 GCF_016483705.1 Bacillus cereus group sp. N6 | reverse complement strand
CCGGTGCAATACCGGACTCACTTTTATCAAGCTGCCTAATGAAATAACCGTGTCTAACTTTTAGGGGTCACTTCAATCAGAAGGCTTTTTCTATATACTATTTCACTTATTTTAGTTGCAACGTATTTGATAGATTCTCCTCCAAATGCTCCCGTAAAGTAGAACCTGTATACTCTTCCGATACGATAAACTTAACTAAATCTATACAATTCAATCAAATTTATACAAATTAGTGCTTCATCGTGTTCTCGCAACCCCGAAGGGACGAGGGGTATAACACTCCACACGAGGCAGTATCGTTACCTCCTATTATCAAGCATTTACATCCCTATCGTGATGGCTATTGCACCCAAAACAACACCACTCACGTATTTTTAAACTCCACTGTCCTTCTGGTTGAACTGAATGGTCGTATTTTACTCCGCAACATG
>NZ_JAEHBI010000022.1:0-85291 GCF_016483705.1 Bacillus cereus group sp. N6 | reverse complement strand
CCGGTGCAATACCGGACTCACTTTTATCAAGCTGCCTAATGAAATAACCGTGTCTAACTTTTAGGGGTCACTTCAAATGACTTTTCAACTTATTTTAAATCTTCTATCGAGAAAGCACCTGGAAGTAATTGCTCAACAGTCACTTCTTTTTCATCACCTTTTACATTCGTTAGTAAAACTGGCATTTTCGGTTCACAGAATTCAGCAATTACTTGTCTACAAGCACCACATGGTGATATCGGTCCGTCCGTTTCGCCTGTAATAACTAAGTAACTAAAGTCGCGCTCCCCTTCTGATACTGCTTTAAAGATCGCTGTTCTTTCTGCACAGTTACATAAACCGTAAGAAGCATTTTCTATATTACAACCAGTATAGATTTTACCTTCTTTCGTAACTAATGCTGCGCCAACAGGAAATTTCGAATACGGAATATATGCTTTTGCTAACATCTTATTTGCTTCTTCGATATATTTTTTCTTATCCATATTATTTCCCCCTTAAAGTATGTGTAATTATGATTAGTCAGTAATAACTGTATGAACTAATTTAGGAGCCACTGCTGTTTCAGCAATAGAAATATTTTCATAAATTTTTGCTTTTACATCTTCTACATTTTCACGATTTGCATAGATCGTTACGAATGGCTCGCCTTCTTTTACTGCATCGCCAACTTTTTTACGTAACATTAATCCTACTGCTAAATCGATTTCATCTTCTTTTGTCGCACGGCCAGCACCAAGTAGCATAGCTGCGATACCAATTTCATCTGCAACAATGTTAGAAATAACACCTGAAGTTTTTGCAGGTACATCAATTACATACTTCGCCTGTGGCATTTTTTCTGGATTGTCTACAATTGAACTATCTCCGCCTTGATTGCTTAAGAACTCTTTAAACTTCTCAGTTGCTTTTCCGTTTTTCATAACTTCAATTAGCATTTCACGAGCTTCTTCTAACGTATTTGCTTTTTTCGCAAGTACGACCATTTGACTTCCTAATACAAGTACTAATTCCGTTAAATCTTCTGGACCTTCACCTTTTAACGTATCAATCGCTTCTTTCACTTCTAGAGCGTTACCAATTGCAAATCCAAGCGGTTGTGACATATCTGAAATAACAGCCATCGTTTGACGTCCTACATTATTTCCGATACGCACCATTGCATGTGCTAATTCTTTTGCATCTTCTTCTGTTTTCATAAATGCGCCAGCACCTGTTTTTACATCAAGTACGATTGCGTCAGCACCAGCTGCAATTTTTTTACTCATAATTGAACTCGCGATTAAAGGAATTGAGTTTACTGTTCCTGTTACATCACGTAATGCATAAATCTTTTTATCTGCAGGTGTTAAGTTTCCAGTTTGTCCAATAACAGCTACTTTGTCACGGTTTACAATATCAATGAACTGCTCTTTCGTAATTTCAACGTGGAATCCTTCTACCGCTTCTAATTTATCAATTGTTCCGCCTGTATGTCCTAAACCACGACCAGACATTTTTGCTACTGGTACATCTAAAGCAGCTACTAATGGTCCTAATACTAATGTTGTCGTATCACCAACACCGCCAGTTGAATGTTTGTCTACTTTAATTCCTTCAATTGCTGATAAATCGATCGTTTCTCCAGACTCAACCATCGCCATCGTTAAATCTGCACGTTCGCGATCTGTCATATCTTTAAAGAAGATTGCCATTGCAAGTGCACTCACTTGATAATCAGGAATACTTCCGTCTGTATATCCATTAATAAAGAATTTGATTTCTTCAGTCGTTAATTCTTTGCCGTCACGTTTTTTCGCAATAATATCTACCATTCTCATTACAATCACCATTCCTTTTTATATGATATGAATCTGTTAAAATAATAAGCCTACGATTGTTGCTGATAAGAAACTTACTAATGTTGCACCGAAAAGTAATTTCAAACCAAATCTTGCGACTACATTCCCTTGCTTTTCATTTAAGCTCTTAACTGCCCCTGCAATAATTCCAATTGAAGAGAAGTTTGCAAATGAAACTAAGAATACAGATATAATCGCTGTCGTTCTATCTGAGAAATTAAAGTTTCCTTGTGCTAAATCTGTCATAGCGACAAATTCATTTGATACTAATTTTGTTGCCATAATATTTCCGGCATTAACTGCTTCATGCCAAGGTACACCCATAATAAATGCAAATGGTGCAAATACATAACCAAGAATTTCTTGGAATGAAATACCGATTACACCTTTAAATACTGCATTAATGAATGCGATTAAAGCAACGAAACCGACTAACATAGCTGCTACTGTAATTGCAACTTTAAATCCATCTATAATGTATTCCCCTAATACTTCAAAGAAAGTCTTTTTCTCTTCTTCTTGTACTTCTAACATATCTTCTTCTTCAGTAACTTCATAAGGGTTAATGATAGAAGCGATAATAAAACCACCGAATAAGTTAAGCACTAAAGCGGTTACAACATATTGTGGTTTTAATAACACCATATATGATCCAACGATAGACATTGAAACGGTAGACATTGCAGATGCACATAATGTATACATTCTTTTCTCTGGCAATAATCCTAGTTGTTTCTTAACTGAAATAAACACTTCAGATTGTCCTAAAATCGCAGAAGCAACAGCGTTATATGATTCTAGTTTCCCCATTCCATTTACTTTACTTAATGCTAGACCAATAGATTTCACAATAATAGGTAATACTTTAATGTGTTGCAAAATACCTATTAAAGCTGAAATAAATACGATTGGCATTAATACACTTAAAAAGAACGAAAACTCTTTTTGATTTACTAATCCACCAAATACGAAATTCACACCGTCAGCGGCATATTTTAATAGCTCTCCAAAACCATCTGCTATTCCGCTAATTAATATATTCCCTACACTTGTATTTAATAATAAAAACCCCAAAATGAATTGTAATATAACCATCGTTATGATTGGGCGATATTTGACTTTCTTTCTATCATTACTAGCAAGCCAAGCGATACCTAAAATCAATACGAGGCCAAAAATACCGATTAAATATTTCATAAGCCGTCTCCTCCCATTCGTATCCGCTTACATTTTTTTCAATTATTAAAGCAATAGATACACTTTACTTTGTGTATCTATTGCTTTTGATTTCATTAATGATTAGTAGTTATCTGTAGCACCTTTTGCATCATTTAATACGATTGCAACACTAGCACTTGCTCCAACGCGAGAAGCTCCAGCAGCTACCATTTTGTCTGCATCTTCACGTGTACGAACGCCACCAGATGCTTTTACACCAACGTTTGGTCCAACTGTTTTGCGCATTAATGCGATGTCTTCAGCAGTTGCTCCGCCAGTTGAGAATCCAGTTGAAGTTTTTACGAAGTCAGCACCAGCTTTTACTGATAATTCACAAGCGCGTACTTTCTCTTCATCTGTTAATAGGCAAGTTTCAATGATTACTTTTACAAGAGCTTTTCCTTTTGCTGCTTGTACTACTTCATAAATATCTTTTTCAACGAACTCGTTATCGCCGTCTTTTAAAGCACCTACGTTGATTACCATATCAACTTCAGTTGCACCTTTTGCGATAGCATCTTTTGTTTCAAATGCTTTTGTTTCAGTAGTGCTTGCTCCTAATGGGAAACCGATTACAGTACAAACATCTACATCATGTCCAGCTAATTCTTCAGCAGCTAGCTTCACCCATGTAGGATTAATACAAACAGAAGCGAATTTATATTCCTTTGCTTCTTCGATTACTTTCATAACATCTTCTTTAGTAGTATTAGCTTTTAAAATTGTATGGTCAATTAACTTTGCAATATTCATTATCTTCACTCCTCATATCTTTTAACAACTTCATTCTAACTCTTAGTTGAACAAATGTAAATACACTTTTGAAATTTTGTTCATTCTTTTCAAAAAGGCATTTTCTTGTAGTAAATAAAGCGCATTCTAACTAAGAAACAATTCATATTTAAAATCAAAACTTTTATATTAACAATGGTAGTATGTATCTCAATATCCATAATTATTTTTAAAAAGGCAATTTGTATTCAAAAAACACTCCCATAATTCATACATAACAAAATAAAAGGCTTTCTCAAAATTAACATCTTGAGAAAGCCTTTTATTTCTAACCTTTTTGATAATGTAACAATTCTTTTGCTGTATGCTGATCGATAATTAATACATTTGCATACCCGCCACGTAACGCACCATCAATTGCTTTTATTTTTCTATTACCACCAGCAACTAAAATAGAACGTTTCTTTAATTTCAGTTCTTCTAACTCAATTCCAATTGTACGCTGATTAATCTCTTCGCTACTAATCTTTCCGTCTCCATCAAAGAAACGTGAACAAATGTCACCGACCGATTGTTTTTTGAGCAAATTCGTTTCATCCTTATCGAAATAACCTAATCGGAATAATAGTGCTTCGTCTCTCACTGTTCCTACAGTGAAAATTGCAACATTCGCTTGTTTCCCCATTTCGATAATGTGATGAATATGTCGATCCTGCTCTACTAATTCTTTTGTCACTGCATTATCAAATATAACTGGAAGGGGTAGATTTCTTGGTGTCGTTTGAAAAGCATCTGCAAATAAAGCAATCGTTTCATTCGCATATGTATTTACACTCGAATGACTAATACCACCTTTTAACTGAACAACTTCTACACCTTTTACATGTTGTGGTACAATTTTTCTAGCGATTTCATACATCGTCATTCCCCAGCTTACACCAACGATATCACCAGTTTTAACCGTCTTTTCCATATACTCAGCTGCATATTTACTAATATACTCTGTAATCGTTGCATATTCTGGCACTGGAGAAAATACGACATGTGCCTCTAACAAGTTGTACTTTTCTTTCAGTAAATTTCCAACGTTATCTAAATCAGCAAATGGATCGGCTATGCTAATTTGAACAAATCCTTTTTCTTTCGCGTACTTTAATAATCTAGAAATAGTCGGCCTTGAAATATTTAATTTATTAGCAATTTCCTGCTGACTATAATCTGACTGATAATATAATCTTGCAACTTCAACGCTTAATTGTTGTTTATCTTTATCCATAGTAACTCATTACATATCCTTTCCTGTATTTCCTTTTCGTTACAAGCATTATACAGCTTTATGCAAGAAATTTCGACTACCGAATTTTATCTAACTGAACTTCTACTACACTTAGTATTTAAAATGAAACTTTATTGTATATATTTACAACCTCAACATAGATACACTTGAAACATATAAATCGATTTATATGTAATTCATTCTTTTTTGCTTTTTCTGTAGTAACGATAACAAAGCCTTTCAATAAGAAACATGAAACATCGTCTAAAAAGTTACCTTTACTAATAACTATTCAAATACCCCTCATAAACAGAAAATACTGTTTATGAGGGGTATTTATTCAATTTAAGTCTATAAAAATTGGATAAAAACAATGCAAGTTTTCACTTATTTAGAATAAGTGAAAAGATGATGTTTTATTTGTTCAATAAAATAATGATGGTGTATATTATCGTTAGATACTCGACTTGCCATAATAGCTCCCTCCATTGAAGATGCAAGAAAAGAAGCAAGTGATATAATGTCTATATCTTCTTTAAGTTCTTGTTTCTCTATTCCTTCTTTTATGAGAGAAGCCATTAACATTACTGTATCGTCATAACCTTCTGCTGCTGCTTTTTGTAATTCTGGAAATACTCCAGTACTTTCAATTGCACTATTAAGTAATGGACAACCTCCAGCAATAGGAGGATTATTAGCTGCATCTTGATATACAAGGAATATTGCAAGGATTTTATCGATTGCTGTCTTTTTATTTTCCATTGCTTTATGAAAATGACTCCACATAATCTCACCACTTTTGTCGTAGGCAGCAAGGACAATTTCTTCTTTATTTTTGAATCTACGATAAATAGATCCTTTAGGTAGTTCAGTAGCTGTCATTATATCCTGGATGGATGTGCGAGTTATCCCATTTGTATTAAATAAATATAAAGATGTTTCAATAATTTTTTCTTTTACCTTATCAACTTTAGTCATGCTTTGTAATCCTCCTAATAAAAACGATCTTAATATTCCAGGTAATGTTTACCTCTATTTTCTTAATTTTTTTGTAAGTATAAATAAATTTGGAACAGACATATCTTATGGAAACCTCAAACAATACAGTTTGAAAAGAGGTTAATCAAATTGTATTACCCATATAATCAGAGTGAATTTTCTGCCAAAAACAACATGACCAATTGTTTAATTCAGTCATTTTATTCAACTAATTTTACCTAAAATCGTAGAAGATGTAAAAATATATATTTTAGTGTATAGACATATGATTATTATATATAATCTCTATTAATATGTTTAGCTAAAGTGTTTGAACTACCCCCACTTTCACTTCATATATTAGGATATCTACCGCATTCCTTGCGGTTAAAAGCCTTATCACTTCATTCTTTAAAAAGGAAATCGTTAATAATTAATGAGTACTGAAATTTAATTGTAAATAAGAAACTCACATATAAGTATTTTGTATTTTTGTCATTTTGATTTTGTTAATACTTTGTAAAAAGGATTAACAAAACTAGAAACTTATAGTATCATTAGTTTTCGGACCGAACCGTCCGGTTTGGAATCTTATATAAATATATTTAGAAGGAGAACTTAATGCAGAAAGAAAATTCAAAGATTGTAGGTAATTTAATTAGGAGGATAATAAAATGAACTTTATAAAAATGAATAAAAAAGAACTTACTATGCTAATAATCTTTACACTGTTTGTACCATTTCAAATTGGCTTGTACATATTATTTGGCATATCACTTTTAGCTAATGTCAATTTAGTTGAATCAGAATTTGTTCTTAGTGCCATCGGTTATACTGTACCTGCTATTATAGGAATAATTTTCTTTAGGAAAGAAATCATTCAAAGTTTTACTTATTTTAAAGAGAAGACAATTTTGAAAATAGTAAGTATTCCTATGGTGGTTTTATTTACGGTAATTGTGGAACAGTCTATTATGCGTTTTCTAGCAACTGGTCAGCCAGAGAACCAAGAACAGCTTCTTGAAACGGGTGCAGAGGTACCTATTATATTTACATTGCTTATATTTGGTATTCTGGGACCAATACTTGAAGAAATTGTGTTTCGTCACATATTAATAAATCGTTTTTCTTATCATATTGGTACTGCTATTGCATCTATCATTTCGATCATTATTTTTACACTTCTTCATACAAACCAGCTTTCGGATATTGCTATTTATTTACCTGGCTCGGTGATACTTACTGTGGCTTATCTTATTTCTAAAAGATCCATTGCATATGTAATAGCGATACATATATTAAACAATTGCCTTGGTTTCATTCTATAAGAAATTAGACTTAGTTCTTTTGCAAAGTAAAAAAATAGAAACAGATATTGATAAATGAGGAGTACAATTTAGACAGTGACTAATGATTTATGAAATTCCTTGTACGTCGAAATACCGCAGTTTGGATGTAAACTGCGGTTTCTTTTATATAGGGGGGCCCACTGCATCACAATTAAACTAAAAAAGGAAATACCATGACTAATATATGTTCTCCTTATATCCCATTACAGTAAACATTTTTGGAAAATATCCAAAATTTTATTAGCGAGTTAGTAGTTGAAGAAAAATTTGTTCCTCAGCCCTTAAGTTATAATACATAAAAATTAAATTGCTTAGTTAAGAGAAAAGATGAAGTATCAATTTTGCTTAAAGTATCTAAACTACCTTGATTTTTTCTTATACAGCAAACTATATCAAGTGATTAAGGAACTCATTTTTGAGGCTCAAGTTAGATATGTATATAAAATTAGTATGAAGGTGTGAAATCAATTATAAAATAGTAGCTTTAGAATAAATGAAAAGAGAAATAAATAACCACCATTATTTATTTCTCTTTTCATTTACATATTTATTTTTGGAAAAACAACCTAACTCCAAATACTAATAATACCGCGCCTGTAATACCCTCTATTGTACGGTTCACTCTTTCTTTTCTTAAAAAAGTTCTTAATTGACGTATGAGTGAGATATAAAGTAAATACCATATTGCTGTCAAAGTCGTAAATGTGACTCCTAATAATAGAAATTGTAGGAAATGATTTTGATTACTTACAATAAATTGGGGTAAAAAACTAAGGAAAAACACAGCGGTTTTTGGGTTTAAAATTGCCGTAGTAAATCCTTGTCTAAAGCTTTTAATTGCCCCAATATCCTTAGAGAACATTTCTACTGAACCTGACATATCTTCTTTTTTATGTAAGGCACTTTTAATTGACTTTACAGCTAAGTAAATTAAATAAAAAGCCCCAGCATATTTTATAAATGTAAATAACATAGCAAATTTCATTAGGATGGCAGAGAGTCCTAGCGTAGCCATTATTGTATGAATCATCATTCCAGATATCGTTCCTAAAACAGTCTTTATCCCACCATTTTTACCATGCGAGATAGTGTTTTTTGTAACTAGTGCAAAACCAGGACCAGGCATTATTATGATTAGCATTGCTGTAAGAATAAATAATAGATAATTTTCCATGTTCTAGTATTTCCTTTCCAATTTTTAATTTTACTTACAGTATAGCTTTTTTCATTAAAACATTAAATATAAAAAGCTTGATCAGAAATATATCTAGGTTATTAGTATCGATTTGATTAAACATTACCCCAAAGCTACATTAATAAAAAAACACAGCAAATTTATATATTAAATAACAAGTCCACCTCTCACAAAAAACAGGATAAAAAATAAACAGCAGAACTAGTCCACTGTTTACTTCGCCACGCCTTCATGTAATTTTTCTGTATAATCTTTTACATCTTTCCAGCTATCTTTCGCTGTATGTAAATCTTCTTTTATGAAGGTAAATTCTTCAGGGCTGATTCCTTTTACGTTTTGCAGTAAATTATTATACTTTGCCCCTACTGTATACCATTGATTTGATATATTTTGCAATGCTGTAATTGCTGCATCAATTGTTTCAGTCATATTTGTTGTTTTATTTTTTACATCTGTCAATATTGCCACTTCAGCTTGTGCGCCAGAAATTCTATCTTTTAAATTGGAGATTTCTCTTTCTGCATTTGCGATATCTTTTTTCGCAATCGCAATCATCGGTCCGCCAGCAAGACATGTTATTAGTGCTACGCAAAGTACGCCACCAGCAATGACCATATCATTACTCTTTTTGATTGAATCGTTATATGTATTTATTTGTTGCTCTAGAGCTGGAATGCCAGCATTCGTACTTGCTAAAATTGCTGTTAATTGATTTGTATCCTCTTTAAAACTATTTGTGTCTTTCGCCATTCTATCGCGAAAAGCTTTCAAATCCCCTAATAATACATCTACCTCATTTTGATTCTTTACAATATCCGCATACAACTTTTCTAAATCCGCTTTTAATTTTCCACTATCCTTTTGTTCAATCGCTACTAGCATGCTATTATAATACGCTTGAAAAGTATTATTGTAATTAATAATATTTTGATCTGTTTTCATAATTTGAGGCTTCATATAATTTAACCAATACGCTGCGTTAATTTTTGCATCTCTTTGGTGCTGAATCATATTTCCTTTAAACTCACTATTAATGGAACTTATTTTACTCAAATCAGTCTCTTGCTGATTTTGAATTAATTTTGCATATGAATCCATTGCAAATATGCTCGATGTCGTTTGCGCCATAACATCTTGGAATCCAGCTGGCCCTAGCGAATAATTTTCCGCACTTTCTTGCAATGTTTTTACGTTTTGTTCTGCTGCAAAAGGATGTAAAGGAAATGCGTTACTCGTTGCCACTCCAGCAATCATTAACGTTAAAAGACATTTTTTATAAAATCGTTTCTGCATACTTTTCACCTATCTTCTTTATAAGGGTATAAAAAGCTCCTGCTCACAACTGAACAGGAGCTTCAAATCACTCATCAATACTTAACGCTCTAACGATTCGTATCCGATTATGCTTTTTTCGTATCTACTACTTTAATATCTTCAGCATAAATCTTTTCTGCATAGTCTTTAATGTTTTTCCAGCTATCTTTCGCAATGTTTAAATCTTCTTTAATGAAAACAAGGTCGTTTGGACTAATTGAATCTACATTTTGAAGTAAAGAATTGTATTTTGATCCCATTGTGTACCATTGGTTTGAAATGTTTTGCAACGCTGTAATTGCAGTATCAATTGTATTTGTTAAATACTCCGTTTGTGTTTTAATGTTCGTTAACCCAGCTACTTCTAATTGAGCAGTTGTAACTTGTCCTGTTATTTTTTGAATTTCAGCTTGTGCATTATCAAGTTCTTTCTTCGCTAATACGATTCCAGCTGTACCACCGCCTACAGCTGCGGCACCACCTGCAATTAATGCGACTCCTAGCGGCGTTCCTGCACCTGTAGCAATAACTACTGCACCACCGATAATTGCAATTGGTCCTAGTGCTGTTGCAACAGATGAACCGATAATAATTGCATTATATTTACTAATTGCTTCATTGTACGTTGTAATTTGATTTTGCAGAAGCGGAATTCCAGCATCTTGACTAGCTAATATAGATGTAATTTGATTTGCATCACCTTTAAAGTTTTGCGTATCGGACGTCATTTTGTTTCGGAATTTTTTTAAGTCTTCTACTAACTGATCTACTTGCGCTTTATTTTCATTAATACTACTTGATAATCTAGTTAACCCTTTCGTAAGAGTCGCTTTATCCTTCGAATCCACCGCAGCAACTAACGTATCATAATAGTTTTGGAATTTCGTATTGTAGTTAATGATATTTTGATTCGTTGAAATAAGCTGCGGCTTTAATACATCTAACCATTGTTTCGCATTTCCTCTAGCTGTATCCTGGTGCTGAATTACTTTCCCTTTTAGAGCCGTATCAACAGAGGATACATTACCAAAGTTAACATTCCCTTGTTTAATAATTGTTAAAGCGTACAGATCCATTACTAAAGCGTTTGAACCTGTTCTTTCCATTGCATCTTTTAGGCCTTCTGGTCCTAATGAGTATTCTTCATAGTCATTATAAGCTTTTGCTACCGCATGAATTGGAGCTTGTTTCACTGTACTTTCAGCTGCATACGTATGAGCTGGCATGATATTTCCTGCTGCAAATACTGCCATAAGTGCTGATAGAGCCATTACTTTATAAGGTTTTTTTGTCATTTTTCTTCTCTCCCTATATCGTTACTTATTTTTAATGTACTTCAACGTTTGTAACGTAATCTTCAAATTGATTCGTTTGTTTATTCATTTCATCACTTACTTTTTTAATTTGATTGAAATGTTTTTGAAGTAAACTACTATCTGTATATGTGCCTTCTTCAACATTCTTTTGAATTTGGATCATATTATTGTTTAAAACTTTCCAATCCGTTATTAGCGTTTCTAAAGTTGAAATTTGGCGATTAATTAGTTCTGTAAAGCTACTTACTTGATCTTCAACGAATGTAATTTGAGTCGCCTCTGCTTCAGTTTGTGATAACTTTTGAATAAGTGGTAATAGCTCTTTTTGCTTTTGCTGAATACGAAGAGCCGCTTCTCTCGTTTGGCTATCTGCAGCATTTACAATTTCATTACTTAAAGTACCGATAGAAACGAAATCAATTGTTTTCGTTTGCGCAGTTTGATTTGTAATTGTAAATACTTGTTTACCGATATTAATAGAACCTTTAATAATTTCTTGAGGTCTATTCAAAATAGTCGTTAATTCCGCTTGGATTTCTCCTTGAATTCTTTTAATATCTTCTCTTAATTTCACAATATCTCCACTTGATCCTTGCAGTGTTTTTATTGCTTCATCAGCTTTAAGTGATAAGTTGCTACTATCTTTGTCTAATACCGTTTTAAATCGATTTAACTCTAATAAATCTTGCTCCATACTCTCTTGGATGCTTTGTACTTGCAATTGTAATTTTCCATATGCATTTGTAAAATCTGCTTTTGCCTGTTCATCTTCATTGACGTTTCCTGCTAGTTCATAGAGCTTACTATAATAACTATTAAATCTAGTACTATATCTCATCATCTCTTGATTTAAGTCGATTAGCTTCGGATTATATTCATCAATCCACTCTCTTACATTTGCCTTTGCAAACTTTTGATGATTCGTCAAACTACTCATCGCATTCACCTTAATGTCTGGCTGCTGTAAAATCACTAGTCCATATGCTTGTATAAGCGGTGACTGTGATCCTAACATTCTAATTGAATTGGATAATGTATTTGGAGCAATTACATTTTGTGCATATACTGTTTTCACTTCTGTTTGCCCTTCCTTAGCGTAAGCGCTTACAGGAATAAAACAACTCGTAGATACTGCTGTAACCAATAACCCTGTAATTAAAGTCTTTTTCACTTTAGCTCCTCCTATGTATTAGCAACTATTACTATCGCATTTTATTATTCTATTTTCTTGCATATAGTTTGAGATGGTTAAAATAGAGAACGTTCTCACCGCGATCCATGTACGAACCACCTCTCCCAACTTTTATTGCTACAGTACTTACTTATTGTTATAAAACATTTCATATGTGATTAGTATGAATAATATTGTATAAAATTTCTATTTTATACAATATTATTCACACAGTGAATATATTACATAAAAATATTATTCATTTTAAACTAAATAACGTACGTAAATATGAAATTCCGTTTTGTTTTCATGTAAGTTTTGTACTGTAAGGTCATTTAAACACAGCTATTTATATAACGTAAAGAAGTATTTTCATTCCCTTTATTTTCAAGCTTTCCTGTCCTTATTTCAAAATATAATCCACTTCACTTTTCCAATTGAAATATCCATATATCACAACAAAAACCTCTACTTATTCATAGATACAAAAATTATATTGATATATCTTTCAGACCCATATGCAATTATGCATAGTGTATACACAAAAAGGATAGCTTCACTTTCGTAAAGCTATCCTTAAAAAATCTTCTTACTTTTTCAAATGATATGGAACTGTCGTAATAACAACATTTCTTTTATAGAGTAAATACGCACGAATGAGTAAACTAGACTGATTATGAAGAATGTTATGCCAACCTTTTTTCGGAATGAACTGCGGTATAACTACAGTAACTCGGTAATTTGACTCACTCGCTTTATATTGTACTGTATCAATAAACTTTGTTAGTGGCTGAATAATACTTCTATAATGAGAATGTAAGGTAACAAGCCTTACTTCAGGTTGCCACTTCTTCCATTTCTCTTCAAATTTCTTTTCCTCTTCTCTGTCAAAAGCAACATATACAGCAATAACTTGATCTGCTGAAAGAGCCTTCGCATAGTTCAATGAATTTTCTACTACATGCGTCATACCAGCTACAGGAACAACAATTACATTTCCCTCAATTGGAACAAGTGGCTCACAAGTTTTTAAACTTAATTGATCACCCACTGCATCGTAATGCTTCTTAATTCTATGGAACAAGAAGATGATGGCAGGTAAGAAAATAAGGATTGACCAAACTTGTGCGAACTTAGTTAAAAAGAACATACTCATTACAATAAAACTAATGACTGCACCAATTAAATTGACCGTTAATCTCAAAGCCCATCCTTCAGGTTTTTCACGAAGCCATTTTAATACCATCCCCGTTTGAGAGAGTGTAAACGGAATAAATACGCCTACTGCATATAACGGAATTAAATGTTCTGTTTGCCCTTGGAAAGCTACAATTAAAATAATCGAAGCAATTCCAAGTATAATAATACCGTTTGAGTAACCTAGGCGGTCTCCTCTAATCGTAAACATTCTCGGTATGAATTTGTCTTTTGCAAGGTTAACTGCTAATAGCGGGAATGCAGAATACCCTGTGTTAGCAGCAAGAATTAATATTAAAGCAGTTGTACCCTGTATAAAATAGTACATGAAATTACGTCCAAAAGTTTGTTCAGCAATTTGTGAAACAACTGTTACTTCCTTACTTGGATTAATTCCGTAATAATAAGCTAAGAAAACAATTCCTGAAAATAAAACTGCAAGTAATGCACCCATTGCGAGCAATGTTTTCGCTGCATTGTTAGGTGCAGGATCCTTAAAGTTTGGAATTGCGTTAGATATTGCCTCAACACCCGTTAAAGCAGAGCTTCCTGAAGCAAATGCTCGTAACAGTAAAAACAAACTAATTCCTGCAACTGGTGTTCCAATCGGTGAATGTAATGTCGGTGAAACTTGACCAGTTATAATATTATAAATACCTACACCAATTAATATAAAGAGTGCTAAAACGAATAAATAAACAGGATATGCTAAAACGGAAGCTGATTCCGTTACCCCTCTTAAATTTAAAATAGTAATCAATATAACAAATATAATCGCAATGATTACATTATGTGCATGCAAACTAGGGAAAGCTGATGTAAGCGCATCTGTACCTGCTGATACACTTACTGCAACAGTTAAAATATAATCGACTAATAAAGATCCTCCAGCTATTAGCCCTGGATTCATCCCTAAATTTTCTTTTGATACTACGTATGCGCCCCCACCGTGCGGATAAGCAAAAATAATTTGTCGATAAGATAAAATAAGGGCTGTCAATAATACTAATACCCCAACAGCGATAGGAATAGAATACCAATAAGCTACTGCTCCTAGGCCTGCTAGTGCGATTAATATTTGCTCTGGTCCGTATGCGACCGATGACAATGCGTCAGAAGATAAAATAGCTAACGCCTTCGTTTTATTAAGTTTTTGCTCTCCTAACTCAGTTGATTTTAACGGCCTTCCAATTAAAAACCTTTTGATTGATGAAACCACTGCTGTCCACTCTCCAATAATTTTGTACGAACTTTTCTGCTAGTTACAGCGGGTAAACGATTTCTTCAGAAAACAAAAAATGTCTACAAGCCATAACGAAATAGACTTGTAGACATTATTTTTTTTGTCGCACAAGCTCCACCTTCCTTCTCAATATAACGCTTACGAGGTTAGCTGTCGGATTCGGGCCTATGAGTAGCCCTACCTTTTTCAAGGATTCACCCCATTGGATTAAGTACTAATCCATAAGAACGGGTCCCCCGCACCATGCGGTTTCAGCGATTTAGAAAATTGAAACTGTGGATTATAATACTCCTTTATTTTCAAAATGTAAACAAAAATTTTTAAAAAGAAAAAATTTAAATGATTGCGCATAATCCGCTGGTAAATATACATAATGAATACTAAAAAATCGATAAAGGAGACTCATATGTCTAAAGAAAAGAAGCCTATTTTTTCCGATTCCTATTTAGATGCATTAGCAAATGAAATTAATCAATTATACGGTAAACGTGAACAGGAAATAAATTTGACAGATAGAACGAAAAGAAATAAATAATTTGTCATAAAAAAGAAAGCAATACACTTATATATTGCTTTCTTTTTTATTTTTTCATACATCCAATTGTATTGCTGATCTGTTAAAGGTCATTTCTTCATACACTTTCAAATTTTGATATACTGCCCCTAATAATGGTGCTTCTATAGAAAATTGTTCCGCTACATCTAGTAAGTATCCTTGTAAGTGCTCGCCTTCAACGAACGAACCTTTTTCCATATCACGCTGCATCGATGACTTCATATCATACGAAATTTTATCAATTGTTTTCATATGTTCTTGGGCAATTCCATCCTTAACTGGAGCTTTCATAGATCTCATGATTTGCACACATTCTTCAAATAAGTTTTGGATAAAATCGCGTCCACCTTCACTTTCGCGAATCGGTCCTATCGGTGCACGCATTAATGTCGTCACACCCGACATTACAGTAATAAATAAATATTTATGCCACATATCTTGCATAATATTTTCACTTAAAACAAAACTAGATTTCGTACCTGCAAATGCTTTAGAAATATGCTTTATTCTCTCTGAATCTTGAGACTTCATTTCTCCAAATACAATTCTGTTGGCAACACTCGGTTGTACAATCTCTCCTTGATCGTTTAACGTCGTCTCGATAAAGCATAAACCGCCAATTACTTTTTCCACGCCGAATTCCTTTTGTAATAGTGATAAATGAGCAATACCATTTAACAATGGAATGATGACAGTATTTTCACCTACAAACGGCTTCAAATCTTGAATCGCCTCGTTTAAGTGATACGCTTTTGTTGAAAATAAAATAACGTCAAACGGAGAAGTTTGATCTTCTTTCGTTATTAATTTCGGTTGGAAGGAAAAATCCCCGTTAACACTACGAATAACAAGTCCCTTTTCCTCTAATTGTTGTTTTCTTTTACTGCGGACAAGAAACGTAACATCTTCTCCTTTTTCGACTAATCGACCTCCAAAAAAGCCTCCGACGCCACCAGCTCCTAATACTAAAATACGCATACAACATCCCCCTTTTCAAAATACAATTTTATAACATTTAATATACATAACATTATACATGTCCCCTACTAAATAAGCTGAATTTTCATTCTTAATCGAGTATAAAACAGTGGTTATTTTCAAATAAATTTGGGTATGTTGTTTTTATAGCATATATGGAAAGGAAACAATGTAAATGGAGGCAATACAAACAATCGAGGAAAAAGATGTAACAACAGCTATATTTCAATTTATATTCCCGTTTTCTTTTAAAACTGGATATGAACAAAATATGTTCCCTTTCTTACAGAAAAATGATTTCCGCCCTTTTCGACTCGATCATCTTGAAAATGAAAATACATACTACGGAAAGTTTCAAGTTTCACATCAAAATATGGAAGCATACTATCTTTCATTTACAAATAAAATTCTATTTCCTCACTCAGAGCATCAAAAAGGATTACAACGCTATTCTAAAGACCTTAACTTAACTGGACATTTAACAACAAATTTGATTTCTGTTCCATTCAAGATTCATTCTATTGATGTAACTCTTTGCCCTTATGAGCTTGGCTTCTTAACAATTCGGACAGAAGTAGAAACCGCTCCAAACATGACATTATCAGAAGCAATCGAATTCGCCGCCCGCTTCCGTGTACTCGAAACTAAAAATGATACAAACGAGACTATTTGTATTGAATGTAACGGAAAACAATACTCACAAGTGGAAAAACTTATATTCGGTGATTTATTTCATGGTGTAACAGACTTCTTTGAGAAAAAGAGATTGCGGAGCTCTTACTTTCAAACCTTTCCTTTCTTTGAAGACCAAAGAATGTATGTACAAACGTTATTATCTATAAAAGAAGATATGGACCTGAATGAAGTGGATGTTTATCGTACTTCCAGCCTTTCCGGATTAACAGACGATGGTAAGCCGTATATTAGCGCAAATAATGTTCCTTATATTCAAGATTATTTAATAAAACATTCTTATCAAAGATGGGCTCCTAATCGCTACTTTGTTATGGAAGAACATATTTTTACATGTATAACAAATGAAGATGAGCAAGCAATCGCTAAACTTGCTAGTCAAATGTACGGGGAGTTTTATTACGCTTTATTATTAAACTTATTTCATAAAGTTGTTTTATTAAAGATGGCCAACGCTTATGCTGAACTAAACATTGAACAAGATACAAATGAAATAGAGCAATTAATTTATTCAATCAATTCATTTACAGCAAATTACTTCTCTTTAGAGTTAGTATCCCAATCACAGAGTGAAGATATTTTCTTCCGCTTAAGAAATCTATTTAACATTGAAGTACTATACTCGAATGCAAAACAAAATCTTGATAGTTTGTTTAAATATCAAGAAAATGTCGCTTCTAAAAAAGATAGTCTTTTATTATTAATTTTAACGCTCTACTCTGTAGTAGGCCAAATGTTAGGGTTTACTATGATTGATCTTTTAAGAAACACCGATTCAAACAAAATCTCGTCGCCACTTGAATTTTTCGCGCTTTTAATAGCAATTAGCGGCATAGTCATTTCACTTATTTTAGGTGCGCAAAGTTTATACCAATGGAGTCTACAACATAAACGAAGAAAATCATGGGTAAAACAAACTGTACTTTCTGCTGTGAAAGAGAAAGATGATAAACATTAAAAAGGGTGGTTTTCAAATTACAAATACGTAGAGCATTTCAGTGAATGAAATTTTTATCAGCGATTTTTAAGATATATCGACTTACTGACAAAAACACATAGTAAAAAAGTACTCCAAAATAAAATTTGGAGTACTTTTTTATTACAATAATTTAGCTTACTTCCCTGCTTCGATTTTCTCTAATGCAGCAGCTACTTGCTCTTCAGTTAATTCGTGTTGAACGATATAACGATTACGTGGGTGTACACGACATTCATGAGAACATGCACGTAAATGTTTCGCTTCGTTTTCTTCAGAACATAAAATTTTCTTATTACATTCTGGATTTGCACAGTTTACATAGCGCTCACAAGGTTCACCTGTAAAGTGGTCTTTACCAACGATAACATGCTCTTTTTGGTTTACTGGTACAGAGATACGCTCATCGAACACGTAACATTGTCCATCCCAAAGCTCACCTTGTACTTCTGGGTCTTTTCCGTACGTTACAATACCGCCGTGAAGCTGACCTACATCTTCGTAACCTTCACGAACTAACCAACCAGAAAACTTCTCACAACGAATTCCGCCTGTACAGTATGTTAAAATCTTTTTACCTTCAAGTGTTTCTTTGTTTTCTCTAATCCAATCTGGCAACTCACGGAATGATTCAATATCCGGTTTAATCGCACCTTTAAAGTGACCTAGATCAAACTCATAATCATTTCGTGCATCAATGATAACTGTATCTTCTTGTTTCATTGCCTCATAGAATTCTGTTGGCTCTAAATATTTACCAGTTATTTCTTTCGGATTAATGTCGTCTTCTAGACGAAGTGTAACTAACTCTGGACGAGGGCGTACGTGCATTTTCTTAAATGCATGTTCATCTGCCTCATCAATTTTAAAAACGATTCCAGCAAAACGTGGATCATTGTTCATTGCTTCCATGTATTTCTCTGTTTGCTCAACAGTTCCAGAACAAGTTCCATTAATTCCTTCTGTCGCTACAAGAATTCTTCCTTTTAACTCAAGTGATTTACAAAATTCTAAATGCTGTTCAGCAAATTCTTCTGGATTTTCAATTGTTGTGTACATGTAATATAGTAATACTCTATATGGTTTTGTAGTTGCCAATTTATTTCTACCACCTATCTAAATTTTAAAATCATGTATAAGTTAACGTTCATATCAAAACATATATAATAAGAAAATACATACTAAATTGTACTTAGCCTATTTTCTTCTATTTACAATTTTTTCTATAAGTTAACGAAAATAAAAACAAGATTACATCACAAAACACTATGGTTATGTTGTAATCCCAATATATTATATATCATACAATTTCATTTCCATCAATTAATATGCTGTAATATAGGCTCTATGTTCACATAAATTTCAAAATTAGTCCTTTAATTCATTATGTTTCCCCATGTGATCACACCATAAACTCCCATTTTTTTATAACACGACACCATCTATTGCGGCAAGGCATATAATTTGCACTAAGGAAACATTTGTGTTCAAATAAAAATATCATCTCATACATTTAAATGTATTGAAATAAACAATAAGAATACTTACAATAATTTCATCAAGTTAACATTTCAAAGGGGAAAACTACTATGAATAAAGATATATCAAAAGATGAACAAGTCCCTTCTCAAAGTACAACTGTTCAATCAGCACACTTAGCTTTAAGTGGAGAAACGAAAGGCTGGAAAAGACTGTTACCGTTTTTAGGACCCGCTTTTATCGCATCCGTAGCTTATATTGACCCTGGTAACTTTGCTACAAATATCGCAGCTGGTTCACAATATGGATATTTACTATTATGGGTTATATTCGCCTCTAACTTAATGGCAGTATTAATTCAAACTTTATCAGCTAAATTAGGAATTGCTACGGGAAATAATTTACCTGAAATCGCTCGCGAACACTTTCCAAAACCTGTGTCTATTGGCTTATGGATTCAAGGTGAACTCGTTATTATGGCTACAGATTTAGCGGAATTTATCGGGGCAGCACTCGGATTGTATTTATTATTTGGAATTCCGATGTTACCAGCTGCTTTAATTACAGCAGTCGGATCATTTATTATTCTTGAGTTTCAACGCAGAGGATTTCGCCCACTAGAAGCTATTATTACAGGGATGATTTTTATCGTAGTAATAGCATTTGGGATTCAAGTTTTTTATGCAAAACCAGAATTAAGTCCCCTTCTTTCAGGACTATTTATTCCAAAATTCCAAGGTGTAGACAGTATATTACTTGCAGCAGGGATATTAGGTGCGACAGTTATGCCACATGCAATCTATTTACATTCTGCATTGACACAACGCCGCGTGATCGGAACAACTGATGAACAAAAGAAAAAAATTTTCCGTTTCGAGTTTATTGATATCATTATCGCAATGGTTATCGCTGGAGCAATCAATGCGAGTATGTTAATTGCTGCCGCCGCACTATTCTTTAAAAATGGTTTACATGTTGAAGACCTTGATGTTGCTTTTAACCAGTTCAGTACTTTAGTCGGTCCTGTATCAGCTGCTTTATTTGGAATTGGGCTCTTATCAGCAGGACTATCTAGCTCGTCTGTCGGTACAATGTCAGGTGATATTATTATGCAAGGTTTCATTCGAATGCATATTCCGTTATATTTACGACGTTTCATTACAATGATTCCACCATTAGTTATTATCGCTTTAGGTGTAAATCCAACTTACGCACTAGTCATGAGCCAAGTCGTCTTATCATTCGGTATTGCTTTTGCATTAGTGCCACTTATTATGTTTACAAGCAATAAAAAAATTATGGGTGCGCTCGTTAATCACCGCATAACAACCTTTATCGCTTGGATCATCGCTGCACTTGTTATCATTTTAAATATTTTCTTACTTTATCAAACATTTGTAGGGTAATGAGAAAAGGTATTCCAATAAAACTGGAATACCTTTTTTCATTACCACTTATGTATGTACCTCTTTCTGGCATTATCGTACCTTTTTCAGTTCGAAAGTAAAGTGGTAATCCTTCCGAAAGAAATATGCTCACCTTGGATGGATCCTGCCTTTGATGATGAATATGTAAATGCGGCTCACTTGAACTTCCTGAGTTACCAACTTGAGCAAGTACATCTCCTTCATTTACATGTTGGCCTTCCCTCACTTTAATTGATCCTTTTTTTAAATGGGCAAGAATCAAAAATGTCCCTGATTCATCTAGTTGCAAATAAATATGATTCCCCGCCATTGACTCAAAATTATCCTCTCCCGGAACTACATCTTTTTCATCATTATTGATGGATACAACTGTTCCAGAAGCTGGTGCCATTACTTTCGCTCCATATATTCCATAATCTCCTAACTTACGACTTTTCACTTCAGCAGGCGGAATGAGAATATCATATGCCCACCTTTCATTTGGTTTTATAACGTGATAGTTTGTTTCTAACCGATCACCGCCCCAACCTATTAATGCTCGTTCATTCAAAGGAAAACGAACGACTACCTTAGGACTCATAGAATGTACATCTGCTGGGTAAGCAAGTCCCCCTATGTTAGCAAACCACCCTAAGGGCCAAGCTCCAATTATAGAGAAAAGAACGATGAAGAGTAGCTCTCTATCTATTCGCTGTCTGAAAATGCCTTTCCACACAAATAGTAACGTTACCCCTATCAAAATAAAGAGTGATACTATGCTAAAGGCTTGTATACTCCACCAAAAAATGACTGATATAACACCTTTAGCTAAATAAACTACACTCCAACTTATAATTAAAAACGCAACTAAAATTACTAATACATACTTCTTCCACATAATGTATCCTCACTCTCATATCTTTGTTCTACATGATACGAAGTGAAAATTACGACATATAAAAGAAATACTTACGACTTTCTTACAATTCTTTATAATGCGGTAAAACGATAGTGAAAACAGTTTCTTTCTCGTTACTGCGCACAGTGATATCCCCTTTATGAAGCTCTGCTATACTTCTCGCAATTGCAAGTCCCATTCCTTTGCCACCCGTATGAGAGCTACGTGATTTTTCACCACGATAAAACTTCTCAAAAACGTAAGGAAGATTCTCATTCGGAATGCATTGTCCAAAATTTTTAATTTCTATTTCAACATTCATGTCGCTTTTAGAAACTTGAATTAAAAGCTCCTTTCCGTCTTTCCCGTACATAATACTATTACTAATTACATTTTCGAACAGCCTCACCATAAGCGCCACATCCATTTCCACATGTAACTCGTTATCACCTTTAATACGAAAGCTCATATCGGCATCATCTAGTTGTGGCACAAAATCAATCATGATTTGTTCACTGAACGCTTTCATATTTACTACACTTTTATGTAATTCAATCTCCCTATAATTTATTTGACAATAATCTAATAAATCATCTACTTGATTTTTTAATTCATAACTTTTTCGCTTTAATATACTTACATACTGTTCACATTCTTCTCTATTTGTATGAAGCTGACTTCCTAACAGGTCCGCGTAACCGATTAGAGATGTTACAGGTGTTCGTAAGTCATGAGAAATATTACTAATCATTTCAGTTTTCATTTCCTGTGATTTTTTTTCATTTTCGATAGACTCTTTTAAACTTTTAGCCATTCTATTAACATTCGCTGCTAATTCACCAATCTCGTCATTTTTTGAAATAGGTATATGTATCTCCAAATTACCATTACTTATTTCTTTCACGTTCTTATTTATTTCAGATAACCTTTTCATCATTGTTCTTGTCATGAATGCAAAGTATATTGTAGTAATAATTAAAAAAGCTATTACATATAAAAGTGAATATTTTTCTTCTAACGCAGTAACATGACTATATATATTTCCAATTACAATTTGAAACGCTATTATACTTACAGTTGCTAATAAGATGCTACATATGAATGTGATAAAAAACTTAGCTCTAATACCTTGTAATGATTTAATCTTCAATTTTATATCCGACTCCCCAAACATTCTGTATAAACTTCGGTTCTTTTGGATTCTCTTCAATTTTATTTCTTAATCTTGCGATATGAACCATTACTGTATTATTACTTTCATAGGCTCTTTCTTTCCAAACGCTTTCATATATTTCTTCAATAGTGAACACACGATTCTTTGCAGCTGCCATTAAGTACAAAATATCATATTCAGTTTTCGTAAGATTGATTGTTTCTCCATATAACATTACTGTTCTAGACACTTCATCTATTTCTAAACCCCTAATGTTTATTTTCTTTTCTATTACTTGGACAGTATTTTGATTGAAATATGTATACCTTCTTAATTGAGCCTTCACTCTCGCTATAAATTCAATTGTACTAAACGGTTTCACAATATAATCATCTGCGCCAGTACTAAATCCAATTACTTTATCTACATCCGATGATTTTGCGCTTAAGAACATAATTGGTAAACTATGTTTCTCTCTAATCCTTCTGCACAATTCTATCCCATCCATTTTTGGCATCATAATATCCAAAATAGCAAGTTGAATACTGTTATTATTTATGATTTCTAAAGCCTCTTCTCCGTTATGAGCACTTAAAACTTTAAAACCTTCTTGCATTAAATTCGCGTTAACAAATCGAACAATATCTTGATCATCATCTACAATTAAAATTGAGTTTTTCTCCATATACAAACCTCTTTTTGAAATATATTCCACAATCAATTTTATCACAAATTAAAACCATACTTCCCTCTTGAATAATCTTTATTTTCAGACTAGATTATATAATAACAATACATTCTAGTTTCAAAAGAAATGGAGTGAAAGCATGTTTCCTATATTGAAAACCGACCGACTCATTTTAAGAGAACTTACCGAAGAAGATGCACCGAGTATACTACAATGCTTCTCTAATACTGACGTACTGCGCTATTATGGCCAAAAACCATTACAAGATGTTGATCAAGTGAAACAAGTCATTCATAACTTTAAACTGAGTTACAATGCAAGAAGCGGTATAAAGTGGGGAATTGAATTAAAAAACAAGAAAGAACTCATTGGTACCATCGGTTTTCACGATTGGTCTTCTGAGCATAAACGGGCCAATTTAAGTTATGCCTTTTTCCCTGAATACTGGGGAAAAGGATATGCGACTGAAGCTGTTTCTGAGGTTATATCATACGGTTTCCATACCATTCACTTAAAGCGTATTGGGGCAATTGTATTTCTTGAAAATGAAGCTTCAAATAAAGTGCTATTAAAATTAGGATTTGAAAAAGAAGGCGTTCTAAAAAATTATATGTATCAAGATGATATCCCCTATGACACGAATTTTTATTCTTTATTAAAATCGGTTTAATAGAAATTATGCGTAAAAACTCGTTTCAGCATAATAAATCAGGATAGTGGATCTTTAACGAAAGATGGGAAACCGAGTGTTATTCATTTCTTAGATCATCATACGACTGATGCGAAGTACAATAAATTATATAATTTTAAAAAGGGGCATGAGCATATTCTTACTCATATCCCTTTTTTACGTTCTTTTTCTGTTTTCGCAATGCTTTTGGCATGTATACACAGAAAGGTTCGCTTTCCATATAATCTCCCGTTATTGCATATGTTCTAGAACGAGATCCCCCACAAACATATCGAAACTCACAAACACCACATTTTCCTTTATAATTGTCAGGATTACGAAGGTTTTGAAAAACAGGGGAGTTTCGATAGATTTCAGCTAGCGATTTTGTTCTAATATTCCCGGTTTTAATCGGCAATAACCCACTTGGATATACATCTCCAATATGAGAAATAAATATAAAACCGTTTCCATCATTCACCCCTTTTGGAGCACGCCCAAACTCATCATTTCGCCCTATATTTCCATTTATCAATACACCCTGATATTGAATTACCTGATTTTTTAATAACTGACTTGTTTCTCAGTATAAAATTAAGAGAACACGCCCTTTAGCTAAAGATTCTTAAAGTTTTTCAACATCATTACCTCTTTTCTAAAACTATAAAAAACGTACTATCCGGTAGCGCAACAGCACTCCCAGACTCATCTTTAAACTCGATTTTCTCGCTAAGATGTTGTGTATATCCATCCTGTAAATAGTTCATAGCTTGAACGATGTTTATTTTATCTCCAAAGATACCCTTTACGAAATCCTTATATTCGTTTGGCGTAAATATTCCAAACTGCTCTTGCACCTCATGAACGAAGGAATCCTCGCCCCATGTATACGTATATAAGAACTCCATTGCATCGTTAACAGGCATTTTGACTGTATCGTCTGCAAGTACCTCATACTGGATTATACGTCCCTTAAATTCACGGACATACTGCTCTAAGAACTTCATTCCGCCTGCATCTTTAAAACGAATCACACGCATTAACGTTTTATCTTCGGTCATGATGCCATCACGAATGATAATACGACCTCCTGGCTTTAACACTTCGTAAGCACTCTTTAGCCCCTTTTTAATTACTTCATGATTGAATTTCTTACCTTCATACTCGATATAAGAGAACAGCTCATGAAGAATAGAAGAATATACAATCGTATCAACCGATTCTTTTTCAAACGAGCTGCTTAAGTTGATTGCATCCCCTTTAATGACATCCCAAGAACGCCCCTCGTTCTGCTTCTTCTTTTTCAACGTATCAATCACATTTTCAGAAATATCGATACCATAGATTCGTTTGTCCTCGGTCTCCTCTTCGATCATGTCTAACATGACACCACCACCGGCTCCGACATCTACAATCGTATCTCCCCTTATATAATCAAGAATAATTCGTTTATCATCAGCCGAACTATTCATATGCTCCAGATACACTTCTTCGTTATGGAATCTATCATATGCATCCTTACGTAACCCGAAGAAATCAAACAGCAGCACATTTGCCCGAGCATGCATCATATCTATCTTTTCTGCCTCTACACAGAAGGTAATTAACGCCTCACCTACAGCGGAAAACTGAAACGACACATACGCAGTCTTCATATCTTCATCGACTTTAGCCTTAAAAGAAACATGCGTTGTATTCGGCTTCTCGTTCTCACGGTACTCCCGTAGATATTTCTCAATAACCCGCTTACGATACACGTTGTCCTTTTTCTCGCCTTTGAAATCATAGTGCAACTGCTGCATCAATTTCTCGAAATGTATATGCTGAACTTTTCTAGATCCTATCTCGTTCTTTAACATAATAAAAACTGTCCAAATATCCTCAAAACTAAGAGCATGCATAGACGGTTCTACATACCACAAATCCTTATTAGATAAAAATATTTGAACGTCTCTCTTCTCGCTTCCCATAATTATATCTTTTTCAAATACTGACTCCTTATGTTTTGAAGTGAGTCTATGTATACGAGAAGTAAATGGCTCCACATAACCATCAAATAGCCCATCAATTGTAATCTTCACATCGTTCTTTACTTCGCTCCACAAAGATTTTGATACACCCTCAATAATACATTGGTTAAGATAGTATAGAATCTCCTTTAACCTAACGTCTCCGTATTCTTCTTTATATTTGTTAATTAAATCAACATGAGAGTCCAAACGAGCCTCCCCGCGGATATACTGCCCGATTAATCCATGTGTTCTAATTAAATCTCGAATAAACAAATACTCAGTAGAGTTTAAGTTTGTCTCCACACGTTCAATAAACTGAATATCACTAAAGATATCAGCAGAACCCTCGTTATGTACGAATAGATTAATCCCGTTTTTCTTCCATTGCTCCCGCTGTTTTAAAGAGCCTACCTTTGCAAGCTCACTATACGTTAGTACCTTTTCAATAATACGATACGCTTCTTCATCTATAGGCAATCCATCTAACACTTGCAGCGTACGGTGTACATAGTACAACACCGCATCTGTTTTTAATGTTTCAAGTACTTGTACATTCTCATAGTTTTGATGTATCTCCTCTGCCTCAATTAAATACTTTAACCACGTAGGGAGAGTATCGGAAAACCCTTCAATGTATTTATTTAGAATCTCAATGTTTTTCAACTTATTTACCCCCATATATAATCAATATCTGTAGTAAAGTCTGAGACACCTTCTTTAAAAAGATCATCACCCTATGTCCCCCTTTACCATCTAGAACTCTTTCAAATACAAACGCTTCAAACCCAGTCTTTTGCTCTTGTAAAAAAGAGTTATCAGGTTTGTAACACATTCTTTTATTCATCTCTTATTGTAACTTCATCAGGAATTTCGGCGGAATAAACAGTAGGACTCAGCGGATCACTTCTTACATTGATAAACATATGTTGCGATAGAATCAACCGAAAATGGAAACGGCAAGCGGGTGCACTCCACTTGCCGTTTTTTCATAGCTTAGTATGTATTTGAATTTCTTTTGCTTTCTCTTTTTCACCCTTCACTCGTACAATTAAATCATATGATCCGGATTTTGGCGCTTCAAAAGAAAGCAGACCTTCTTTTTGAGAAGTAACTTCTTCTTCATAAATAACCTTATCATCTTTTGTAACTTGCAATAAAATTGTACCTTCCTCAACGGCTGCTTCATAAGGAATTTCCACTTTTCCTTTTTCAGCTTTAACCGTTTGCACATCGTAATACCCTTGCAACGAACCAATTTTTAAAGTCGTTTCGCCATTTTTTTGAACCTTTGTGACTTGTGTTGCTGTATTGCATGCACTTAACAATACAACAAGAGTGAGAACCATAAATAAACGTAGTAATTTCATAAAAATTCTCCTTTTTTATGTACATGAATTAAAATTCTAACTCTAAATTTTGTCCCATCTTATTTCCCACCTCTTAAAATAGCTTTTTTTACAATAAAATACATAATAGAGAATAGTAAACAAGCTCCCATTGTACCAAAAACTACAATTGAAATTTTACCTGCTAATGTTTCATTTGGATCTAATGCATTAGGTAAGATTGTGCCAAAAATTGCAATACAGGCTAATACAACCATAAAATATTTAAATCTTTTTACTTTCTTATTCATACTAATTATCCCCTTTATTCCTTAAACCAAATCCCCATAAACCTACACCAGAACCTAATAGTACATGGAATTTGACTCTACTTTTTCTAGCTTCAAAGAATCCCCCGAGATTCCCAAATTAATATCGCCCAAGTATTATACATACCAATTCATTCATTTAGAAAAAGCCCCGCTCAAATCACACACTTAAGACCCTCTTTTTTTACAATACTCAAATAATTCTACACAAATATCTCTATCAATTCATCTTAATACCTTAATTACCTTTTAAGTATATCAATGACAAAATATATAATCTATTATTTTTTATATAATTAAAAACAAACATAATTACAACAAGAGATTGTTTGTATGCTTCTTTGTACTGTATTCCCTTATTCCATGTACTCTTAAAAAAACCTTACTTTTTAAAAGTAAGGTTTTTTTATTTATTCATTAGCAATATAAGCAGTCTTATAAGTATAAACACCACCAAATTGATGCTTCTCAATTCCTTTTACATAATCCTTTTGTACGTAAGCTGATCCCATTTGATAAAGCGGTGCAACTGCAGCATCCTCTAGCAGAATACGCTCAGCCTCTTGCAGAACTTCCCATCTTTTCTTCTGATCTAGTACTAGATCGCTTTTCGCTTTCTTTATTAATTCATCGTAGTGTCGATTAGAATAGTTCATTTTGTTATTCTGATTATCCGTCGTAAAGAGTTCTAAATAACTAATTGGGTCTTTATAATCCGGTCCCCAATTTGCCATTGATATATCGTAATCTCCTGTTTGTTCTAACTGTAATTTTTGCTTAAATGGCTGTTGTTTAATTTGGATTGCGAGTCCCTGCAAATGCTTTTCTAAGTCACCTTTTATATATTCTGCCATACGTTTTGCATTATCTTGTTCAAATGTTAAAAACTCGAGATTTACTTGTTCTACTCCAAGCTCTTTTTTCGCTTCTTCCCAAATCTTTTTCGCATTTTGCAAATCATATGGAGAAAGATCTCCATTTTCTTTTCTAAAATCTTTACCAGTCTCTTCATTTACATGACCAACTGGTACAAGTACACTTGCAGGTTTTGCTCCGTTATTAATAAAATGAGCAACGAAATCCTCTTTATTTAACGCGAATGAAATAGCTTGACGCACTTTCTTATTTGCTAACGCACTATTTTTTTCATTAAAACGTAGCATAGCAATTGCAGGTTCGCTCGACATATGTAATTCCTTACTTCCTTTATACTTGTCTACAAATTGAGAATTAATAGGCACTCGATCCAAATTACCAGCTTCGTATAAATTAACAGCGGTCATTGTATCCTTTACAATTTGAAAGTTTATCTCGTCTAATTTCACTTTCTTTTCATCCCAATATGTAGCATTCTTCTTTAATTGAAACTCTTGTTCATGCTTCCATTTCTCTAATACAAATGGGCCGTTATATATGAGATTACTAGGTTCCAATGCATAATTCTTTCCTTGTTCTTTCAAAAATGACTCATGCTGTGGCAAGTAAATCGGCAGTGCTAACAACTGTAAAAAATACGGAATTGGCTGTTCGAGTTCCACTTCTAACTTATAATCATTTATAACTTTAACCCCAAGTTCATCAAGAGGCATTGTTCCCTTATTTATCTCTTTCGCATTTTTCACATGAAAGAGCATGTACGCATATTGAGACGCTGTTTCAGGTTTAATTGCACGTTTCCACGCAAACATAAAATCATTTGCTGTCACACTGTCTCCATTTGACCATTTTGCATCTTTACGCAAATCAAATGTATATTTTTTACCATCTTCACTTCTTTTAAACGATTTTGCTACTGCTGGAATAGGCTGATCTTGATCATCTAATACATACAAACCTTCAAATATGTTTTGCATAACATGTGCTGATGTACCATCCATCGTTTTCGCAGTATCAAGAGAAGGGATTTCTTCCGATACCGTTACATGTAATACTTGTTTTTTTGCCTCTGTGTCACTTTTATTCGCTTTATTATTACAAGCTGTTAATAATAAAGATGTAACAAGTGCCATTACCATTAAATGGCTCTTTTTTAGCTTCATGAGTTGTTCTCCTTAAGTATAATATATTATAAAGCGTAATATATTATAGCAGAAATACTAACAGAAAGATGCGACATTCTTTTGAATATTTATTCGTCCAAGAAAAAAGCTATCCTTTTAAAAAAGGATAGCTTTTTCAACTACATATAATTACCTATCTTTGCAAACCTCGTTTATAACGACTCGCTTCAAATATAATACGCTCTTCATCTAACGTTTTACATTCGCCATTCCAAACGACACGTTTTCCGTTAATAATTACATCGCTTATATCTTTTCCACTAGCAGCATATACAAGGTGCGATAACACTTCATCTGCTGGTTGTAAATGCGGCTTATTAGATGGATCAATTGTGATAAAATCGGCACACTTTCCGACCTCAAGTGATCCTGTTTGTTTCATGCCGATTACTTCAGCAGCTCCTTTAGTCGCAAGTGTAAGAGTTGTTTCAACTGGTAGTGCTGTTGCATCTTGATGAATGCCTTTTTGTAATAATGTTGCTATACGCATTTCTTCAAACATATCTAAATTGTTGTTAGATGCCACACTATCTGTTGCAATTCCTACTTTCATTCCTGCTTCTAACATTGCTTTTACATTCGCTATACCAGATCCTAGTTTTAAATTACTATTCGGGTTATGAGCTACTCGAACATCATGTTCTGCTAAAAATGCACGTTCATTTTCATTTAATACTACACCGTGTGCAATAACTGTTGGGCGTTTAAACAACCCGCAACTTGCTGCATATTCTACTGGACGTTTTCCGTACTGTGCTTCAATATCACGTACTTCACGCTCTGTTTCCGAAAGATGAATATGAACCATCGTTTGATTTTCTACTGCAATTCGTGCGCATTCTTCTAACAGTTCTGTGGAACATGTATATGGACTATGCGGTGCAACCATCGTAGTTAACATACCACTTTCATTATAGTAACGCTTCACATATTTTTCAGCTTCTTCAATTGCTTTCTTTTCATCCTCTTTCGTTCCGAAGCTAAATAAAGTTCTTGAAACTGCAGCTCGAATTCCACTCTTTGATACCGTTTCCATAATTGCATCTTGATCTACTCCAATTGGATTAAACATATCAGAGAATGATGTTGTACCACTTTTCACCATTTCAAGTAATCCTAATTCCGTGCTAGCGACCGCAAGCTCTGGCGTAAACTGACTTTCAAGTGGCCAAATTCTCGTCTCAAGCCATGGCTGTAATAACATATCATCGCCAATACCTCTTAAGAGACTCATTACAACATGTGTATGTGTATTTACAAGCCCTGGTAAAACCCACTTTCCTTTCATATCAATTACTTCATCTACTTCAAAATCATTAGCGAATTCTCCGCTCTTTACATCTATAATTTGATCATTTTCTACAATGATATATCCATTTTCTATCACTTCATTTTGTTCATTCATCGTTACGATTGTAGCGTTTACATAAGTTGTTTTCAAAAGTATTTCCCCTTTCAACTCTATGAAGTTCCCTTTAATAAGTTACCACCATTATAGTAACTTATTAAAGATTAAGAGTCAAAAGATAATTTGAATTCTTTCATTATCTTTTCCTTCAAAATGCTATATTGTTTTTCATTTGTATCTGCAAATGCTTCTTCTCGATTTGATTCCACATCCAAATAATTCAATCTTCCATTGAACTGAGTCCCTGTAAAATCAAACCTTTGTCCAACTATACAGTTATAAAAATGCCACACCTCCCCTACTTTTGTCTTTTTGATTTTTCCTCCGTATATATCTTGAACGACTAAAGCCGTTATACCACACTGTCCCTTTGCCGGATTCTCAATAGTCCACTTTAAACTTGTTTCAATCGACCATGATTTTACTAGTGCTTCATATATCCTCTTTATCTTTACATCATCCATTCTAATCTTCTCCTACTATTAATTGTTTTACACATCATGTTGCAAAAGAGGCAGTAAACGATCCTCAAAAACCGTTGATGGTGTCTCTCCTATTAACTTTGCTCCCATCTTCAAGTAAAACCCTTTTGCATTCGGATCACTATCAATTGTAAAACTTTTTATTCCTAGCTCATTTGCTTTTTCTAATACATACTCCCAAAGTATTTTCCCGTACCCTTTTCCTTTGTAACGAGGATGAATGTACAAGAAATCAAGAGCGTTATCATTACGTAAAAATGAGAAAAAACCAATCTTCGTATTATCGTTTTCTAAAACATATACAAAATTATTTTTTATGTACTCATCAGTAATTGTTAAATCTTCCTTACAAGCAAGTATGAATGCTTCGCTATAGTTCCACGTTGCTTTTGAATGTAGTGCAAGTTCACTTAATTCATTTGCTTCACTTAATAACGCATTTCTTATCTTCATGATTCTTTCTCCTCACCTTTGATATATAAACTATTAAAATGATTCGAAAAGTAATTAAAAAAACCTCTTATTTCCGTAAATAAGAGATTACTTTTATAATTCCTCATAATAGGTAACAATTTTTTAAAAGAAAAAAACGCCATTCCTGAAAATTGGCGTTCTTTTTCTTTTAACCTTTATGGCATATTATATTAAGAATCATTTTTGCACTTCTAAACAGTTTCTACTACCGCTTCAAGCATTGTTCCATTTTTAGCATAGTTTGTATGCCAAGAAAAAGCTTTTTCTAAAATATGAGGAGTTTGTCCACCTCTTGTTCTTGCTTCCTCGTAATAAGCTCGTAGCTGTTCACGATACATTGGATGTACGCAATTCTCAATAATTAGTTCCACTCTTTCTCTTGGCGCAAGCCCTCTTAAGTCAGCATACCCCTGTTCAGTGACGATAACATCTACATCATGTTCAGTATGGTCTACATGAGAAACGAAAGGAACGATGCTTGATATGTTGCCACCTTTTGCAATCGATTTAGTAACAAAAATAGCTAGGCGTGCATTTCTCGCAAAATCACCCGAACCACCAATACCATTCATCATTTTTGTACCTAAAACATGAGTAGAATTAACATTTCCGTAAATATCTAATTCTAAAGCAGCATTAATCGAGATTAATCCAAGGCGACGAATGATTTCAGGATGATTAGAAATCTCTTGCGGGCGCATCATTAATTTGTCACGATATTTTTCAAAGTTAGAAAATACTTGTTGCATTTTCTCTTCAGAAAGCGTGATGGAGCAGCAGGAAGCAAAATTGACTTTCCCAGCATCCATTAGATCAAAGACCGCATCTTGTAAAACTTCAGAATATACTTCTAAATCTTCAAACTCCGAATCTAGCATGCCGTGCAATACTGCATTAGCAACTGAACCAATTCCAGATTGTAACGGTGCTAAACGATTTGTTAATCGGCCTACTTTAACCTCTTCTCGAAGGAACTCTATTAAATGCTGTGCCATAATAACAGTTTCTTCATCTGGAGGAACAATTGTCGATGGCGAATCCAGTTGATTCGTAAACACAATTCCCTTCACTTTTTCAGCATCAATTGGGATACCGATTGTTCCAATTCGATCATCCGTTTTTACGAGCGGAATAGGGAGTCTTTCCCCTTGTTTACCTGGTTCATATAAATCATGTAGCCCCTCTAATTGCGTAGATTGAGCCATATTCATTTCAATAATAATAGACTTAGCATTTAAGGAGAATGCTAAGGAATTTCCAATTGAAGTGGTTGGAATAATCATTCCATCTTCAGTAATCGCAACCGCTTCCAAGATAGCGAAATCTATATCCATAACGTCAGCACGAAGTAACTCTGCTGTATGAGATAAGTGCTGATCCACAAATAAAAAGTCTCCGTTATTAATTCCTTTTCGCATAGTTGCATCTGCTTGGAAAGGCAATCTTTTCCCTAAAATTCCTGCCTCAGCAAATAATTTATCTACATCCGAACCTAAGGAAGCCCCTGTATAAACATTTACTTTAAAAGATTTATCATTCTTAACTCGGTTTACAAGTGCAAATGGGACTGCTTTTACATCACCAGCACGTGTAAATCCACTTAATCCTAAAGTCATTCCACTTTCAATCCATGAAGCTGCTTCTTCAGGTGTAACTACTCGATCTTTTAATCGTTGATCCCTAATTCTATCTAAATTATTCTCCATATGTAATCCCTCTCCCAATGAATATTCATAATTATTTTACACATTAACACCATCAAAATAGGGATTTCCTTACACAATGCCGAAAATTCAGACAAAACAGCGAATCTAGGTTCTAAAGCAGAAAATTTTAGAATCCTAGAAGCTTACGAAAATAACTGGCGTATGATTGACTTACTGGTACCCTCTCTCCGTTATCCATAGAAAGTAAAAAAGTAGAATGGGTATCAGGATAAATTGCTTTAATATGATTAACATTTACAATAAAGGAACGGTGGCATCTAATAAACGAATCTTTCGGAAGCAAGTATTCGAATTCTTGTAGAGAGTATTTATGTGTTCCTGTTAACTCTTCTGAATTCACATATGTCTTTTTATCTTTAGCCTCTAAATACATGACCTTTGCAAAAGGAACTGGAACCCATCCGTCTGTTGTTTTTAAAGTAACGACTGACTTACCATCCGTTAAAGCGGGATAAATTGCCGTCACGCAACCTTCAATCTTTCCATTATTTGAAAATGGTACGGCCATTCCATGATAAGGAATACCGAAAACATCTCGGTTAATAAACTCAGAGGCTTTTTGCTTCGTTACCATTGCTTTATGTGCAATCGTTCCTTCCTTAATAGGATTCCCGGCGCTAATCTTTAAATCAATTCGTTTACTTGGCCGATAGTAAATATATTCTTTCGTATTCGAAACGGCGATTGATATTTCATCTGAAAATAATTCCCCAACAACATCTAGTAGTATACCTAATGTTTTATCTTCCATATTATTAACACCTCATTCACTATTATACTACTATTATGATTTGTAAAACCGTTCAACAATTTGAACGGTTTTACAAACAATTTAGTTCACCTTAGCCCCATAACATCTTGCTACTGCAACTGCCTGTGTTATATCTAATTTTACATTTTTCAAATCAAAACTTGTAAAATCAATTCTATCAACTATCGCCCCTTTTAAATTTGCACCACTAAGTTTCGCCTTACCTAATTGTGCACCGGTTAAATCCGCGTCACGTAAATCTGCTTTTTCTAAATTACATTCATATAGGTCCGCTTCAATTAAACGTATTCCCTTTAACATTTGTTTACTTAAGTTCGCGAACCTTAAATTCGTATATGACCAATCACCCGATATGATAGTTATTCCGTCTAAATTCGCTTCTTCAAAATCAGAGCCGGTCATTTTACATTCTTCAAACTTCGATACGAATAAATTCGCACCAACAAACTTACAATTCGCAAATGTAGTTCCTTTATGGATAGAAGCGTTAAAAAGAGCACCGGTAAAATCACATTCTATGAAATTACAATTTTCAGTAGAAACTTCCGATGCATCTATCCCTCTAAAACGGCATTTTATGAACGTACAATTTTTCAATTTCTCTTCTTTAATCAAAACATCTTGAAAATCTATTTCTACATATTCTTTATTTACAAATTCACACATAACTACTCCTCCATCTCCTTAAAGAAACCTCACTTCAAAAAAGTGAGGTTCCTTCTCATACAATATGTTTATCTAACCAAGAAATCAAATCTTGAAATACTTCATCTCGATTTACTTCATGGAACATTTCATGTCTTCCATTTTCATATAAACGCAGTGTTACATCTTTCACATCACATTTTTTATAGTTTTCATATACTTCTTTTACACCTTTCCCCATATCCCCAACAGGATCACGATCTCCTGAAAAAATATGTATTGGAAGGTTTTTCGGTGTTTTTTTGAACTCTTCTAGCTTATTTACTTCTAATACACCAGAAAACAATTCACGATAAAAACTCGTCGTACAAATGAATCCACATAACGGATCCGCAATATATTTATCAACTTGATTATTATCTGAAGATAACCAATCAAATTTCGTACGATTTGGTTTAAAGTGCGAATTGAAATTTCCGAATGATAAAAAGTTTAACATAGGACTTTTCGTTTTTTCTCCGCGTAATTTCATCTCAATTGTCGCTACTTTATGACCGATACTTCCTAATAACCCTGGATTTCCACCAGTTCCTGAAATAAGGAATCCATCATATAATTCACCTTTCAGTTGTACAGCACGTCTTGATAAAAAAGAACCCATGCTATGGCCAAGTAAAAATAACGGGCATGTCTGCTCTTTTCTTATCGTTTCTGATACAAAAATAACATCAGACACAGCCTCATTCCAACCTACATTTGGTTTAAAATGACCATAATCTTCTTCTCTTTTCACTGTTTTCCCATGACCTTTATGATCATGTGCATAAACACCATACCCTGCTTTTAATAACGCAGCAATAAAGTCTGTATAAACACCTGCATGTTCTGTCATACCATGTGCAATTTGAATAATCCCTCGCGGATCTCTTTCTGGTAGCCACTTACGTAAATAAATTTCCGATCCATCCAATGCCGTAACGAAACTTTCTTGTAAGTTCATTTCGTCAGCCCCCAACTCTATTATGTATATCAAAAAATGAATATCCATTCATTATTCTTATTATGTATTATATGCAATTGCCTTCATTATGACAAATGACTCACTTTTCCAATTAGCTCTTAAACTAATATATTGACGAACGGAAAATAAAATTATATAGTTACTTACATAAAGTAATTATTATATTTTTGGGAGGTTTCTATTATGATGCCATCATTATTTTTAGCACACGGCTCACCGATGCTTGCTATTCAAGATACAGACTATACAAGGTTTTTAAAAACACTTGGAGAAACATATAAACCTAAAGCAATTGTTATTTTCACTGCTCACTGGGAAAGTGAAATATTAACGATTTCTTCATCAGATAACGAATATGAAACAATTTATGATTTTGGAGGTTTTCCTCCTGAGTTATACGAAATCAAATATCGTGCGAAAGGCTCTTCTAACATTGCATCTATGTTAGAAACGAAATTTAAAAACAAAGGTATTCCAGTCCATCATAATATGACGAGAGGTTTAGATCATGGCTCATGGACACTCTTGCACCGTATGTATCCAGAAGCAAATATTCCTGTCGTCCAAATTTCAGTCAATCCATTCCTTCCTGCAAAAGAGCAATTTAAGATTGGAGAAGCACTTAAAGGACTTGGACAAGAAGATATTTTAATAATCGGGAGCGGTGTTACCGTTCATAACTTACGAGCTTTGAAATGGAATCAAACGACACCCGAACAATGGGCAATTGAATTTGATGATTGGATTATTAAACATATGCAGACTACTGATAAAGATGCATTATTTAATTGGGAGAACAACGCCCCTCATGCACAATTAGCAGTACCAAGAGCAGAGCATTTTGTTCCTTTATTTATCGCTATGGGAAGCGGTGAAAATAACGGCGAAATCATTCACCGCAGTTACGAGCTTGGTACATTAAGCTATCTTTGTCTTCAATTTTAAAGAAAAGGATGAAGCAATCATTGCTTCATCCTTTTCTTTTTCATTCACTTAGTTAACTAACTTCCAAATGTCGTTTCTCTGATACCTCTTCGTTCTTATTGTGAAAATAAACCCAAATGCACGCAATAAATAATAGTGATGAAGTAGAGAAGAAAACATATTGGAAGCCTGCATGAGCTGCAATTTGTCCACCAAGTACTGGTCCAATCATATTTCCTAAAAACTGAAACGATTGATTATACCCAAATATTCTTCCCGTTACATGGGTTGGTGTATGTTGTTTTAGTAGAGTTTGTACGGAAGGTAATAGTCCTGCTTGTGCGATACCTAATAAAAATCGAAGAATTAATAGTTGCCAAGCTGAGGTTACAAATGCTTGCGGGATAAAAATAATTCCTGCAGCAAACAACGCTACAACTAACGTTTTTTGAGGACCGATTTGATCTGATAATCTTCCTAGTCTTGGTGCTGCCAAAATAACCGCTAACCCTGTCGCTGACATAACTGCGCCTGCAACCATTTCAATATGAGCTGTTCCTGGGCCTTCTAAATTCTTTACATACAATGTAATAATAGGTTGAATTGACATGTTCGCAAGTTGAATAATAAATGTTGTTACAAACAAACTAATAATTAAATGCTTTGCTGGAACCATTGTCCATACTTTTTTCGGTTGTACTTTTTTTGCTTGAGCGAAGTGATTCTCTTCATGTAGGAAGAAAAAAACGATGAGAAAAGAAAGGAATAAAAAAGCTCCTGTAACAAGAAAAACATGGCGCATTCCAATTAACTCAGACAAGTATCCTCCAAGTAACGGGCCAAGTAAAGAACCGCTCACGCCCCCAGTTGAAATTGTGGAAATTGCCCAACCTGAATGCTCTTTCGGAGTTTCTGCTGCAATAAATGTCATCGCCGTTGAAAGGAAACCAGATACTGCTCCCATCAAAAACCTTAGTGCGACTAGTTGATACACATCCGTTACAAACCCCATAAGCGTCATAATAATCGCCATACCAAGGCTCGCACGAATCAGCATCAATTTCCGTCCATGTATATCACCAAGCTTTCCCCATATTGGTGATACGATCGCACCCATTAAAAATGTTATACCAAATGCAAGTCCCGACCACTGTGCAATACTAGAAGTGCCAGTTACTCCTAATTCCTCAATATAAAAAGATAAAAAAGGAATTACTAAACTCATACCGGCTGCAGTGGTAAAACAACCTAGCCAACAAATCATTAAATTTCGTTTCCAGCTGGCCATTTTCACACCTTCTTTCTTTAGATACCCATTCTACACCCTTTCTTGTAAAAAGTTTAGTAATTTGCTTTATTTGTAAGATTTACTACAAAACCCGCTATTTTCTAGTGAAAACCACTACATCTCTACATTATTTTCATAAAAAAACCAACTCCCACATATGGAGTTGGTTACTTATTCTCTAACGGTATTAAACGCGCATCACAATTTCGCTCATAAAACTCAATCGGACCTGCTTGTCCAATAATTGCGTATTCATATCCTTCTTGCTTCATACTATGTAAACAACGATGTAACAATTCCTTACCTACACCTTTCACGCGATTTTGTTTCGCTGTGCCCATTGGACCAAACAATCCCTTCTTTCCTCTCACTACATCATAACAAGCGAAACCTACTATCACTTCTTCTTGTTCTGCTATATAAATAGGGACATTTTCTTTATATGTACGAAATCCATACTCTATTGAATGTAACCAACGTTCACCAAATTCCTCATTAACAAAACTTGCTAATTTTTCAAAATCAGAAGGGATAGCCTTTCTAACAGCACAAATTAAATGATTATAAGTAGGAACAAAATATTTTAGATCGACCGCTAAATCTCTTGGCTCAGCTATAATACGTAATATATCTTTTTGTGTTTGTGCATTTCCAATAAACTTATCTACACGAAATAGCGCATATATAACATGCCCTTCATTTATTATTACTTGCTGGAAACGTTCCATACGTTTCTTCGCTATTTGTAAAATTTCTAGCACCTTATAAGATACCTTATATTGTCCTATTTTTTTATACTCTTGATACGGTGAATCGTATTGTTTTCGTATTGAAAATTTTTCTAAAAAATCCGTACCCACTTTACGGAATAAATACATATACAACTCGCTACAAACTCCAGTACCTTCTTTACACATACCGATAAACAGATGAGCTGGTTGAATGATATTACTTTCTGCCTCTTCTGCTGCAATCTTTAATATGTTATGAACACGTTTTGTAAATTTATACTCCTCCATACGTATCTCCATCCCCTATTACTTTACTAGTAAACCGTAACCATAAATAAGTGAAACAATTATTCCAACTACCAATATACCTGGCAGTAAATTTGCCACTTTAATTTTAATAATACCAAGTAAGTTCAATCCAATAGCGGCTATCATAATACCACCTGTAGCTGTCATTTCCACTATAAATTGATTCATTAATTCTTTCGGGACCAAACTATTAATTTGTGTTGCAAAAACCGCAATCCCTCCTTCGTATAAAATAACTGGAATCGCCGAAAATACTACACCAATTCCTAAAGTTGTCGTTAATATAATAGAAATAAATCCATCGATAATCGCCTTTGTAAATAAAATGTCATGATTGCCGCGAATCCCGCTGTCGAGTGCACCAAGTATGCCCATCGCACCAATTGCAAAAATTAAAGTAGCTGTTACAAACCCTTCTGATATGCTCCCTTTCCCTTTCGATCCAACTTTATTTTCTAGCCAATCTCCTAACAGCTTTAACTTTTCCTCTAGTTGTAGCCATTCCCCGATGACGGTACCAATAACTAAACTTAGTATGACAACAAGAAAATTTTCACTTTTCAATGCCATTTGAAGTCCAAGCACAGTAACTGCTAAACCGATTGCATGCATAATTGTTCCCTTCATACTTTCTGGAATCCTACTAAATAATTTCCCTAGTAAAGTACCAAATATAATACAAATCCCATTTACAACTGCTCCTAATATAACCATCTCTCGTTCTTCACCCTTCGAATTCTTTATTTCTATATTTTGGTTTATACATTGATTTACAGGTTATCTATATGTTAACTTAATATTGAGAATATTAACAAATGTTTTCACTACATAAACTGCATTTGTAGTTATACATAAAGTGAAACTTTAACTAGCGCGAGTTTTATTGCCCACAAATTGCGGTATAAACTCAAAAGGGAAGGTATTTATGAAAACTTTACTAAAACGATTTCTGTTAATAGCCTTTTGCATTACACCAATTGTTTTATTAGTTAACTACTCTTTTATTTCAAAAGCGAAAGACAAACCCGATTTGCAAAACAAATCTAGTAAAACAGCTTCAACAAGTGAAAAGAAAATAGAAGACAAGGAAATCACACTCACCTTCTCTGGTGATACAATGTTCGATTGGCAATTACGTCCTGTAATCGAAAAAAACGGGGCTGATTATTCATTCCAACATGTAAAAGAAGAAATAACAAAAGCTGATATTTCTTTCGTTAATTTAGAGTCAGCATTTACAACGAGAGAAAAGAAAGCTCCTGGACAACTATTTTGGATTAAAAGTGATCCATCTGCACTAAAAGCTATTAAAAACACGGGATATGACATCGTAAATATTGGGAATAACCATACACTTGATTATGGGCAAGATGGATTATTAGACACGATTTCTCACGTTGAAAAATTAAAGTTCCCTTACATTGGAGCCGGAAAGAATGCAAAGGATGCATATACTGCACGAGAAATGACTGTAAAAGGGAAAAAGTTCAAATTTCTTTCCTTCGTTCGATTTATGCCTGATACGAATTGGGTAGCTGGTGACAATAAACCTGGCGTTGCGAACGGATATGATTTAAATCTTGTAACAAAAACAATTAAAGAGCAAAAGAAAGATGCAGACTATTTAATCATCTATATGCATTGGGGCGTTGAAAAATCAAATCGTCCGGTAGAATACCAAAAACAATATGTACCTAAAATGGTTGAAGCAGGAGCTGACGCGATTGTCGGGAGTCACCCGCATTGGTTACAAGGATTTGAGTATTATAATAACGTTCCTATCGCTTATTCATTAGGTAACTTTTTATTCCCAAGTTATGTAAGCGGGAAAAGCGCCGAAACTGGCATATTAACTTTAACTTTTAAAGGAAAGGATGTCCAAATGTCATTCAATCCTTACATCATTCGCAACAACCAAATCTCCCCTGTAAATGAGGACGAAAAGAAAAAAGCTCTACAATATTTACAAACAATTTCAACTGACGTAGAAATTGATGATACAGGGAACATAAAAAACAAACGAAACTAGACAACGCAAGATTTATTTCTCTGTAACATACTTTACAGAATAGGTGATGAACATGCTGAAAGACTTATTAGAAAATGTAAGTTTGTTAGAGAATATTTATAAAATATCTATAGCCGTTCTACTTTTATGTTCATTTTTTTCTGTTAGACTTCTAAAAAAAATAAAACGTGAACGAAAACTTACTACCTTTGAATTTACTATGTATGTAATCATTCGCATTGCGATACTCTTTTGGTTAACTAGCTTTATCCTACTTGAATATGGAAAGTATATAGTGTAATTATAAAAAGATAGATACAAGCAGCATTTCCGCTGTTTGCATCTATCTTTTTTATTTGGATGCTAACTCTTTCCTTCTATTAAATAAGCAAATCAAACAAAATAGGATTTTTATTAAGCTCCATAAATTGAATATTATTTTCTTTAAAACGAGTAATTAATTGCTCATAATCTTCTTTATGTTTCAACTCTACTCCGACTAGTGCTGGGCCATTTTCTTTATTATGTTTCTTAATGTATTCAAAACGAGTAATATCATCTTCTGGCCCTAATCCCTTATCAAGAAACTCTCTTAGCGCACCTGAACGCTGCGGGAATTCAATGATAAAATAATGCTTTAACCCTTCGTAAATGAGCGAACGTTCTTTCATTTCTTGCATTCTATCAATATCATTATTTCCACCACTTAGCGTACATACAACTGTTTTACCTTTTATTTCATCTCTATATAAATCAAGCGCTGCAATAGATAGTGCACCAGCCGGTTCAGCTACAATTGCATTTTTCTTATACAGTTCTAAAATCGTCGTACAAACCTTTCCTTCTGGTACTAAAACAATATCATCAATTACATCTTTACAAGTTTCAAATGTTAACTTTCCTACCTTTTTGACAGCTGCCCCATCAACAAAACTATCTATTTTCTCTAACGCGACATTTTCGTTTTGAAGAAAAGCCTCTTTCATAGATGCAGCTCCCATTGGCTCTGCGCCAATGACCTTTGTAGCAGGACTAACACCTTTTACATATGTACCAACACCTGATGCTAACCCACCGCCTCCAATTGCTGTAAAGATATAATCCACTGGTTTCTCCATATCATGCATAATTTCAACTGCCACTGTTCCTTGACCAGCAATAACATACGGATCATCAAACGGATGAACAAACGTCATTCTATTTTCTTCACAATAGCGCTGTGCTTCTTGGAAAGAGCTATCAAATGTATCACCAACTAATACAATTTCTGCAAAATCACTACCGAAAAATTGTACTTGCGATACTTTTTGTTTAGGTGTCGTTGTTGGCATAAAGATTTTCGACGGAATCTTCAATAAATTACACGTATAAGCAACTCCTTGCGCATGATTACCAGCACTTGCACAAACAACACCGTTTTGTAATTGTTCTTTTGATAAACTTTGAATTAAATTGTACGCACCACGAATTTTGAAAGAGCGAATCAATTGTAAGTCTTCTCGTTTTACATAAACGTCACAATCATATTTCTCAGATAGAACTGTATCACGTTGTAACGGTGTTTTAATAACGATATCTTTCATGCAATTATGTGCCATTAAGATATCTTCAATTTTCACTCTCTCCTTTACCTTTTGCACCATTTCATATCATCCTTATCTCTTTTAAATTGGCTCAATCAAAATCCGGGATTTTTAGAACTGCACCTGTATTCGCCGATGTTACCATTTGTGCATAACGCCCAAGCCAGCCAGTTTTCACTTTCGGTTCTGGTCGTTTCCATTCTTTTTTACGCTGATCTAATTCTTCATCACTAACTCTTACTTCTAACAATCTTTCCTCAACATCGATACAAACGATATCCCCTTGCTTGAGAAGTGCAATCGTTCCCCCCGCAGCTGCTTCTGGCGAAATATGCCCTACCGAAATACCACGTGAAGCTCCAGAAAAACGTCCATCCGTTAATAGCGCAACATCTGCACCTAATCCCATACCAGCAATCGCTGACGTTGGTGCTAACATTTCTGGCATACCAGGACCGCCTCTTGGTCCTTCATAGCGAATAACAACTACATCGCCTTTCTTAACCTTTCCAAGCATAATGCCCGCAAGTGCCTCATCTTGTGAATTAAAAATAACGCAAGGTCCTTCAAATCGTTTTACTTCTGTTGCCCCACTTTTAATAACTGCCCCATCTTTCGCAAGGTTTCCTTTTAATATACGTAATCCCCCTTCTTCACTATGAGGGTTTTCGAGAGAATGAATAACTTCCCTATCTTTAATCTCTGCATGAGCAATGTTTTCTCTTAATGTTTGCCCAGTAGCAGTAATACGGTCTAAATGAAGCACCCCTTCTTTTCGGCTCATCTCTTTCAAAATTGCACTAATTCCGCCTGCTCGATCAATATCCTCCATATGCCAATTGGAGGCTGGACTTACTTTACATAAATGTGGTACACGTCTTGAAACGGCATCAATGCGGTTCATATCGTAATCTAAACCCGCTTCTTGTGCAAGCGCCAATGTGTGCAACACTGTATTTGTTGAACCGCCCATCGCCATATCAAGCGCGAACGCATCATCAATTGCTTCTTCCGTTACAATGTCTCTCGGTTTAATATCTCTTTCAATTAAAATCTTTAATTTCTCTGCTGCTTGTTTAATTAATTCTTCACGTCTTGGATCAATAGCTAAAATACTTCCGTTACCAGGAAGAGCTAAACCTAATACTTCACATAAACAGTTCATAGAGTTCGCTGTAAACATACCAGAACAAGAACCACAAGATGGACAGCCATGATCTTCAATATCCTTTAATTCTTCTTCTGAAATTTTCCCAGATTGATAAGCTCCTACTCCTTCGAAAACAGAACTTAAATCGACAACCTCCCCTTTAGAAGTCTTCCCAGCTGCCATCGGTCCACCTGAAACAAAAACAGTTGGAATGTTAATACGAAGTGCAGCCATCATCATACCAGGGGTAATTTTGTCACAGTTTGGAATACAAATCATGCCATCAAACCAATGTGCATTTACAACCGTTTCTACTGAATCTGCAATGATTTCACGACTCGGAAGCGAATAACGCATACCGATATGCCCCATCGCAATACCGTCATCTACTCCAATTGTATTAAATTCAAATGGAACCATACCTGCTGCACGCACTGCTTCTTTAACAAGTTTTCCAAACTCATTTAAGTGCTTATGACCTGGAATAATTTCAATAAAAGAATTACAGATAGCTATAAACGGTTTATCAAAATCTTCATCTTTCAAACCAGTTGCTTTTAATAAACTACGGTGCGGTGCTTTATCAAAACCTTTTTTAATCATGTCACTTCTCATCTTGTCAAATCCCCTCTTACGTATTTTTCACTTACAATCTCTTTCTCTATTTCTTTACTAATTCTTTCGGTGCATGAATCCAGCTCATCATTTCACGAAGCTCTGCCCCCACTTTTTCTAACTGATGATTTTTCTCTGCTTTTTTCATGGCATTATACGTTGGACGCCCAGCTTGATTTTCTAAAATCCATTTCTTCGCGAATTCACCTTGCTGAATTTCTGTAAGAACACGTTTCATTTCTTTCTTCGTTTCATCTGTAACAATTCTCGATCCTGTTACATAATCTCCAAACTCAGCCGTATCTGAAATAGAATGGCGCATGTTCGTTAAACCACCTTCGTACATTAAATCAACAATTAACTTTAATTCATGCAAACATTCAAAGTATGCAATTTCAGGACGATATCCGCCTTCTGTTAACGTTTCAAAACCAGCTTTCACAAGTGCAGTTACCCCGCCGCAAAGTACCGCTTGCTCACCAAACAAATCTGTTTCTGTTTCTTCTTGGAATGTCGTTTCAATTACACCTGCACGTGTACAACCTACACCTTTTGCATACGCAAGCGCTACACTTAATGCCGTGCCTGTTGCATCTTGATGTACAGCGACTAATGCCGGAACACCATTTCCTTCTTGAAATACACGGCGAACGAGATGACCTGGACTTTTTGGCGCGACCATTGCTACATCTACGTAACTTGGCAGATTAATTTGTCCGAAGTGAATATTAAATCCATGTGAGAAAAGTAACATTTGTCCTTCACGGAGATTCTCTTCTACTTCTGCTCTATACACATGTGCTTGCTGTTCATCCGGTAATAGCATTTGTACAACTTGCGCGGTTCGAACCGATTCTGAAACAGACATTACTTCAAACCCATCTGCTTTTGCTACTTCAAAAGACTTACCAGGTCGAACACCGACTACAACTTCCACACCAGAATCACGTAAATTTTGCGCCTGCGCATGACCTTGAGATCCATAACCAATTACCGCAACTGTTTTCCCTTGTAATAACTCTAATTTTGCGTCTTTCTCATAATACGTTTTCATATTCCATACACTCCTTATAATTTATTTACTTGCAGTACATCAATTAATTTTTTCAACTGACCGACAAGTAATGTCGCTTCATTTTCAGTACAAACTGCTGTGAGTTTCATTTCAGAAACGCCACTAGTATCTCTTTCGTTTAAATGTAAAGAAGAAATATAATAACCACGCCGAGCAAAAATCCCACTTATACGTAATAAGACGCTTGGCTCGTTATGAATAACGAGTGAAAAAGTATGACTCATTCTTCCCACCTCTTCATAATCATTTCGTTATTCCCTTTGTTTGGCGGAACCATCGGAAATACGTTTTCACCTTCTTCTACACAAAAATCAACTACGACAGGACCATCATGAGCAAATGCTTCTAACATCACTTGTTTCGCCTCTGTTGAATTTGTCGCCCTTAATCCCTTCACTCCATAAGCTTCTGCCACTTTCACAAAATCTGGTGATCCGATTTTTGACTCTGATAAACGATTTTCATAAAACATCTCTTGCCATTGCCTTACCATCCCTAAAAATTTATTATTTATAATAAATACTTTTACAGGAATATTATTTTCAGCAATTGTTTGTAATTCTTGAATGTTCATTTGAAAAGAAGCATCGCCCGCAATACAAATGACGAGTTCTTCTTCTTTCGCAAGCTGAGCACCAACTGCCGCTGGGAAACCAAATCCCATCGTTCCTAGTCCGCCAGATGTTAGAAACGTCCGTGGGTTTTTCGCTTTATAAAAATGAGCAGCCCACATTTGATGCTGTCCTACTTCTGTCGTAACAATCGCTTCACCATTCGTTAATTCACTTACTAGACTAATAACATGCTGTGGTTTTAACTCACATTCTTTTTGATTGTAGGAAAGAGGATATTCCGCTTTCCATTCCTCTATTTTCGTAAGCCATTCATTTGTTTGTGTACGAATTGGCATATGTAACAACATATGTAACGCTTTTTTCACATCTCCAACAATCGGATATTCCACAGTTACATTTTTATGGAACTCCGAAGGATCTATATCAATATGTACCTTTTTTGAATGCGGAGAAAAGAGTTCTAATTTTCCTGTTACACGATCATCAAAGCGAACACCTAACGCAAGTAATAAATCACATTCTGTTACTGCCATATTTGCAGCGTGCGTTCCATGCATGCCGAGCATTCCTAAAAATAACGAATCTCCCGGCGGATATGCACCAAGTCCCATTAAAGTGGAAACGACAGGAATACGATTTTCCCTCGCAAACTGAATAAGTTCATCAGAACCACCCGAATGAATGATCCCTCCTCCAATATAAAGAAGGGGACGTTTTGCTTCGGAAATTGCTTTAGCTACCTCTCTAAGCTTCCTACCGTCTGGCATAGGCTCTAATTTGTACCCTGGAATCTCAATTACTTCATTATAAAAACTTGTTACATTTTCATTTTGAACATCTTTTGGAATATCAATTAATACTGGTCCTGGTCGCCCGCTTTCGGCGATGTAAAAAGCTTCTTGTACAATGCGTGATAAATGATTCACATCACGAACTTGGTAATTATGCTTCGTAACAGGTACTGTAATCCCGACAACATCTGCTTCTTGAAATCCATCTTTTCCGATGAGAGGTTTTGCAACTTGCCCTGTAATGACAACTAAAGGAATCGAATCCATATAAGCATCTGCTAAACCCGTAACTAAATTTGTCGCCCCTGGGCCAGAGGTAGCAAAGACTACCCCGACCTTTCCAGAAGCTCTCGCATATCCTTCTGCCGCATGAATGGCAGCTTGTTCATGACGAGTTAAAACGTGCTTCAAACCACTTCCATATAACGCGTCGTACACTGGCAAAATCGCTCCGCCTGGATAACCGAAAACAGTCGTTACACCTATTTTTTTCAAGCATTGAATAACATGTCCGGCACCTGTCACATCTTCACACTGTAATTTCTCACGTGTTGTATGTTGTTCCATTTTAATTAACTCCTCTCCCCTACCTACAGTAAGCTCTCCGCCAGTCCTGGAACACGTACTCCTCTTTCTCTCGTTAACTTTTTAAATTCCTCTGTCAATTGTTTCGTTACACTTCCTGGTTTTCCATCTCCAATCTCTCTTGAATCAACTTTTACAACTGGAATTAATTCTGCTGCCGTTCCTGTTAAAAACACTTCATCTGCTACATATACGTCATGGCGAGTAAATGGCCTTTCCTCACATGGAATATTAAGTCGTTCACATAGCTCGATAACACTATTTCTCGTAATACCTTCTAGCGCCCCTAAGTAAGAAGGAGGTGTTAACACTTTTCCATCTTTCACAACGAAAACATTGTCTCCAGATCCTTCACAAACATATCCTTGTTGATTTAACATAAGGGCCTCTAACACTCCTGCTTGTGCCGCTTCAATTTTCACAAGTACGTTATTTAAATAGTTCATTGACTTAATACGTGGATCTAATGCATCTGGCGTATTACGTCTCGATGCAACAGATACAACGCTTAGTCCATTATCGTAAAATTCCTGTGGGAATAACTTTAATTGTTCTGCAATGATAATAACGCTCGGTTTCACACAACTTCTAGGGTCGAGCCCTAAGTCACCTTTTCCCCTTGAAACAATTAATCGAATGTAGGCATCAGCATATTCATTTTTTTGCAATGTTTGTAAAACTGCTTCTTCCATTTCGTTAACTGTCAGTGGGATTGTAAGTAGAATAGATTTTGCCGATTCGTATAATCGTTTTACATGTTCTTTTAAACAAAATACATTTCCACCGTAACTACGAATCCCTTCAAATACACCATCTCCGTATAAAAAACCGTGATCATATACTGAAACAACTGCCTTTTCTTTTTCTACAAATTCCCCATTCATATAAATATACTGGTTTCCCATCTCACATCGCTCCTCTTTTTTCTCTCTATTTTTGCAATCTATTTCTATATCGATTGCTGAGATGAGTTATTTTAACAGAATATTCAGTATATAAATCTTAAAAATATACTCGTCTCAACAATCGATTACATACATACTTGTAGCAATCCATTGCTGAGACGAGGGAATCGTGGTACCACTCAGCTTCCTTACACTTCTCACGAAATATAAGCTCTGCAAGTCCAATTAGACTTTTGTTTTTCTATCGGAAACAACTCCGCTACTTTTTACTAGTTTTCAAAAGTAGTACTCCGAGGTGATTTTCAATGATGAAATTGTTACCACCCTCACAGCTTCTGGGCAGCTCTCTGAAACAATTTTCTTCATTTACTCTCCTCTTCTACGCATTATCGTATTCTATTTTTTAAAATAAAAACTCTCGCCTCAGCAATCAACTACTACAATTTAGTAGCTTTGATTGCTGAGGCGAGAGTTTCGCGGTACCACTCAGCTTCCTTATACTTCTCGCGAAATATAAGCTTTGTAGGTCCAATTAGACCCCCGTCCTTTTACCGGAGACGATGCCGTCGCCCTCTACTCAGTTTCCCTTTCGCAAGCGATGCTCCGAGGTGATATTCAATGATTCGATTGTTACTACTCTCACAGCCTAGGAGCAGCTCTCTGAAACGATCATAACCATCTACTTTCCTCTTCTTTGCATATGTAACATATAAAGTTGAAAGATTCTTAATTAACTTTTATTTGTTAAACGTATTATAGGACGTTGTTCTTTTCATTGTCAACATGTTTTTCCGAAAAAAAAATAAAATTCAATCAATTCAAGAGAAGTCTATTTATTTTTTCTCAAAACAAAATCGGAATGAACTTCTTACACATACTCATATATTACTTAAGTATGTTCGCATTACTACATAAAGAAAAACAACTTAATAACATAAAAATTTTTTTGAGGAGATGAGAAAACTATGTTAAAAGGAAAAGTGGCATTAGTTACAGGAGCAAGCCGAGGAATTGGACGTGCTATTGCAAAACGTTTAGCGAACGACGGTGCATTAGTTGCTATTCATTACGGAAATCGAAAAGACGATGCTGAAGAAACCGTTTATGAAATTCAATCAAATGGCGGATCAGCTTTTTCTATCGGTGCAAACCTTGAATCTTTACATGGTGTAGAAACCCTTTATAGTTCTTTAGATAGCGAATTACAAAAAAGAACTGGTAGTACTAAATTTGATATTTTAATAAACAACGCTGGAATTGGTCCTGGTGCTTTTATTGAAGAAACGACTGAACAATTTTTTGATAGAATGGTTTCTGTTAATGCAAAAGCACCATTCTTTATCATCCAACAAGCTCTATCTCGTTTACGTGACAATAGCCGAATTATTAATATTTCATCCGCTGCCACTCGTATTTCTTTACCTGATTTCGTTGCATATAGTATGACGAAAGGCGCTATTAATACGATGACTTTCACGCTAGCAAAACAGCTCGGAGCACAAGGAATAACAGTGAATGCAATACTTCCTGGATTTATTAAAACCGATATGAATGCAGAACTCTTGAGCGATCCAATGATGAAACAGTATGCCACTACCATTTCCGCTTTTAATCGCTTAGGTGAAGTAGAAGATATTGCCGATACCGCGGCATTTCTCGCTTCTCCAGACAGCCGCTGGGTTACTGGACAATTAATTGATGTGAGCGGAGGATCTTGTTTGTAATTTCTTAATCTACTTACGCAAAAAAAGCCAGCATTTTTGCTGGCCTTTTTCACTGTGTAAAACGATACCCTACTCCCCAAATTGTTTCGATATATGATTTATCAAATGGATCGAGTTCAATTTTGTGACGAATATTTTTCACATGGACAGCAACCGTTGCTGCATCACCAATTACATCCATCCCCCATACAGTTTCAAAGAGACGATCTTTACTAAATACTTGATTTGGATGTTCTGCCATACAAGTTAATAAATCAAATTCTTTTCCTGTTAACATGATTTCAGTTCCATTTACAAATACACGTCGGGCCGATTTATCAATAAGTAATCCTCGAATACGAATTTCATCTTTTATTTGTTCTCGTTTTCCTGTTAAACGATCATAACGAGCTAGATGAGCATTTACACGTGTCACCATTTCACTCGGGCTAAACGGTTTTATAATATAATCATCTGCTCCAAAACCTAACCCTTTAATTTTATCGATTTCCTCTTGTTTTGCGGACACCATAAGTATTGGTATGTCCTTTTCCAATCGAACTTGTTTACAAATTTCATATCCATCTATTCCCGGTAACATTATGTCTAAAATTAACAAGTCATAATCCTCCAGCAGAACTCTTTGTAACCCTTTTTCGCCAGAGTAATCAATATCTACTGTATACCCAGCAACCTCTAAATAATCCTTTTCTAACTCTGCTATAATAGCTTCATCTTCAATAATTAAAATTCTTTTCAAGATGCTCTCCTTTTTCTAATTGATTTTTTGTAATGTAAATGCCAGCGTCGTTCCTTTACCTTTTTTGCTTTCTACCCAAATATCACCACCATGTTGTGTGATAATCTGATGTGCAATTGACAAACCAAGTCCGCTTCCACCTGTTTTAGAATTTCTAGAATGATCTGCACGATAAAACCTTTCAAATATATGAGGCAACGCCTTCTCTTCTATTCCTACCCCATTATCTTTTATGTAAATCGTTACATAATCAATAGATTCGGTCATGCGAATTCCTATATATCCTTCTTCTTTATCCATATACTTCACACTATTCCAAATGATATTTGTAATAACACGACGTAATTTTTCACGATCACCTTTTACCAAAATAGAAGTATCCTTTTGAGCATCCCATCTCACTGTAATTCCCTTATCTTGCAATTCAAGCTGTAGTTCTTCTATGCAATCAGATAAGTATTGGTTAATTTCAACCTCTTCAAATTGAAATGGTTCCTCTTTCAAATCAAGTTTTGAAAAGAGAAAAAGCTCGTCAATTAATTGATCCATATCAAACACTTTATGATAAATAATCGTTAAATATTTATCTAATTGTTCTGGAGTTCGAGCGATACCTTCTTTAATTCCTTGTACATAACCTTTAATAGCCGTTATTGGCGTCCGTAAATCATGAGAAATATTTGAAAGCAACTCTTTACGATTCTTTTCATATTGCATTTGCAACTCGACCGATTCCTTCAATCTGCCACGCATCTCTTCAAACGATAAACTTAATTCACCTATTTCATCTTTCGCAAGTGGCTTTACTTGAAAATCTAAATCACCCTTTTGAATTCTTTCCGTTGCCTGCTTTAATGAATGCAATGGTTTAATAATACTCCGTGATATAAAATATGTTAATATTCCATTCGTAATAATTAACCCAAGTATTAAAGAGAATACGAAATACGGGAAAAATTCTCTAATCATTTCTTCTAAAGGATTTACATACTCAAATACAAAAATACTGACCTTATCCTTCTCTTCATCGTAGTAATCAAATTGCTTATAGTAAAAAGAATTACCCTCTATTTTCACATCCATTCCCTTTCTTTGTCCTTCCGTTTCAAATGCGGGTAGGTATTTATCAAAAGAAGAGATTTTAAAATATGGGGATGAATATGTAAGCTCATCATTTTTTCGAATTAGTAATCCTGCTTGATTATCGTTTAATTCTTTATCAGTTTCCTTTAAAAAATGTATATCCTCCAATTTATCTGGAGCATACGATGAAAGAATTTTCAACCTACTGAAAATATCATCTTCATCTTCTTTTGTACGAATAGCTCCCTCCTGCTCTTTATCAATGAGAGAATGACTATTTTGATTAAGACCAATGATTGCTTTTGCAATACGAATATCACCAAATAAAGTAACACTAATTAACATAACTGCTATACCGCAAAAAACGATTGGAATAATTACCATCGCAACATACGACAACAGCAATCTAATACGGATTGACATTACAGAACTCCTATGAACATTATAATTTTAGCTTGTTACAGAATTCACCGGAAACGAAACTTGACTCATCCAAATACCAGCTAATAATACGAGTATAGCTAGAACCATTTCTAAGAGCAATAAACGGCGATTAACTGTTCCAATATCGATACCCCATGTTTTCGTTTGTCTCCATGCTACAATTGTAATTATACATACAGTAAGAATCTTTATATTTAAAAGGTTCGTCCATATTGAATTAAAATTAAAAAGTACCCAATGCCTTGTCTGTAGAAACACAATTAATTCCCCAGAAAGAAATGCTAGAATAAATGAAATACCAGCAATACTACTAAAATGTTTACGGAAACGCTTTTGATCAAATGTAATTTTGTATAATGTTGTCCACGCTATAACAAGAACTAAATAAATAAGTGCTCCTAGCCACACTGCAATACTCATAACATGGACCATTCTAATTATAACTGCTGCCCAATTTGGATTAGTAATCCATACATGACCTGTGAAAGAAAAACTCGCAACAAGAAATCCCCAAACTAGCGCATACCATTCGTTCCCCATATGTTGCAAAGACATAAGAACTAATAATAGCAGTTGAATCATAATAATAACTGAAAAGGGCGAATGAATAAGTAAACTTCCCTTCGGAATAACTGACTTATATACTATTAATTCAGCTATTAATCCTACTACAAGTATAGAGAAGAAAATCTTTTTCATATTCTTCATTCTTTGCAATATGGACGGTAATCTATAACGTTTAACAAACATATCGAGCCACTTTACTCCTGCTCCAATTAAAATCATTCCCTCTACAATATAGCGTAGTGTTACTATCATAACATCTGAAAATACTGAGCCACTCCCACTCGCATTTCCCTCTACCACTACATTAGTTTGTACTTCTTCTCCAATTGAAAAGGGATAGCTGCCCTCACTCGGATGTCCGTCTGCAGAAATCATAGACCACCTTACTGTGTAAGTACCATTATTTAAGTTTGGTAATTTCACTTTTATTTTTGTTGGGTTATCTAATATTTCAACCTTTGATACTTGCACTCTCTTTGCACTTGGATCTAGCAGTTCAATATTGACTACATTTCCTGTAACTGGTTCACTAAATTCAAGAATAATCTGTTCCGGTTGTACTGTAAGAACCTCCCCCTCTTTAGGGGTGGCTCCTACAACACTTGTATGAGCAAATACACTACTATGAGAAAATAAAAATATACTTACACTTGTTAAAATAAATACTATCATTCTATAAAGCATGAAAACCTCCGTATTATTATTCTGGATGATTACCTGAGTGATCTCCGGTAGAAAATGGAGTAGTTACCCCCTCATAATTCATCATCGTATGCATTCCTTTTTCCGCATGAACGAGATGATGACAATGAACCATCCATAGTCCACTATTATTTGCCTCTAAAGCAATTTCATATTCTTCTCCCGGAAAAACATTAACTGTATCTAAGTAAATCGGACTTCCCTCCATTGGTTTACCATTTTTAGAAATAACTTGGAATGTATGTCCATGCAAATGCATTGGATGAATTTCTTCTCCCTTATTTTTAAAGCGAATCTTAACTTTATCTCCTTTCTCTACTTTAATGGGTGGAATGTCAGGTGATGTCTTTCCATTAATCGTATACACCCATTTTTCTTGTCCATTTACATCTTTCACACCTTCTGCCAAATCCATATCATAGACCTTTGTAAACTTTGAATCTATCGTAAACTTGCCAACTTCTTTTTCTCCATATTTCGTAAAATCAAACCATGGATAACTCTTTATATCAATAGGTTTTTTCGGCAAAGAACCGTTCCCAATAGTCGCCGTTAACATTCGATTCATTTTCTTAGATGGATCCACATTAATAAGTTTTACACTCGTTGTTTCCGGCATTTTAAAAACAAGGTCATAACGTTGTGCAGCTCCCATCGGAAGAATTGCTTTATCTAGCTCGTCCCCACCTTTTATATCACGACCATCTAATGCGATAATTTGAAATGGCGCCCCAACTAATGTCATTAAATGCGTATTATTCCCAGCATTAATTAAGCGAAGGCGTACTGTTTCACCTGGTTTCGCATCCAATCGTAGTCCCTCACTTGTATCATTTAATGTAAATACATCGTAATCATCTCCATCAGATAAATCTTTGAGTTGATCATTACTTGGCATCATTAACGGGCCTTCTAAAGTTTGCGCCTTTTCATTTCGAATATGATTGCTAGGGTAGCTATCCCAATCTTTATCTTGTTCGCCATTATGCTTACGGGTTTTTATGGCTCCTGTTTTCCATTCATGGATCGCCACTGTATAATCCTTTTCATATTTTACAGCTGGTTTATTCGGTTCAATAACGATGGTTCCAAATAGTCCCCGCTCCGTTTGTATTGAACTTTTTTGATGTGAATGATACCAATATGTCCCCACCTGATCAGCATTAAATGCGTATGTATATGTTTCACCTGGTTTTATAGCATTTTGCGTAACACCTGGAACACCGTCTACCGCCGCAGGAACATCTAATCCGTGCCAATGGATTGTAACTGGTTCTGGCAATTCATTTTTCAAATTTACAACAATACGTTCACCTTGTTTAACTCGAATTTGAGTACCCGGTGATGTTCCATCAAAGGTCCATGCATCTACCTTTTTCCCATCTCCCAAATCTAAACTTGCTACTTTCGCCTTAATATTAAAAGTTTTTGTAACCCTTTTTTGGCATCTGAATTAGCAATAGATGTAATTGATTCTGAAGTAGATGTTGCATCTGTTAACTTCTTTTTTTCATTTGTACCTGGGTAATTATTTATTAAAAAATATCCAAAAATAACTAACCCTAATAATAAGCATGCCGCAATCAATATATTTCTTAAATCGCTTTGTATAAATTCCTTTTTCATATTAGTCTCTCTTTCATTTTTTGTTGTAAACTATTAATTTTCATACGTGGATTCATTGTCTATCACCTCACATCTTCACTTCGATTCACATCATAACACTCAGAAAAAAAGAAACTTTGAAGGAATTTTAAAGACTTTATAAAGAAATATATTTCAATTTCCCTTTACTTCTAAATCTTTTTTATTGCGTAATAAAAAAGATTGTATAATACTATATAAAACATATATATTTAGGAGGATTACAACAATGTCCGAAAAAACATACGAACTCGCAACCTTCGCAGGCGGTTGCTTTTGGTGCATGGTAAAGCCATTTGATGAACTTCCTGGTATTCATAAAGTACTTTCTGGCTATGCAGGTGGTCATGTAGAAAACCCAACATATGAACAAGTAAAAGCTGGTACATCTGGTCATTTAGAAGTTGTACAAATTACATTCGATCCTTCTATTTTTCCATATGAAAAATTACTAGATTTATATTGGCCACAAATCGATCCAACTGATGATGGCGGACAATTCTTTGACCGTGGTCCCTCTTATCGCACTGCTATTTTTTATCATAATGAAACGCAAAAAGAGCTTGCTGAAAAATCAAAACAAGCTCTTGCAGAAAGCGGTATGTTTAAAGAGCCAATCGTAACTGAAATTCGCCCGGCTGCACCTTTTTATGAGGCTGAAGAATACCATCAACATTTTTATAAAAAAAATCCGGAGAAATATGCTACTGAGCAAAAAGAATCTGGCCGTGAAGACTTTATAAAAGAAAATTGGCAAAAAAAATAATAAAAATGCATCGTACCTTTTAAGTACGATGCATTTTTATCTTTGAAAAAAGTACCATGCAATAATGAGAACAACCGCTGTTAATGTCCAAAGTGCGATTTCATTTTTCACTCTACTCTTTTTCTTATTCATTTCCTCTCCTCCTAATAGCAATACAACATATTCAAGATTTCCTCTGTTTAATTGTCCACCTTATATACGTGAATACATCCTTACAAATTTTTATAACAAGACCACCGACGATTCCGATTGCAATTGAAATTACTAACATCTGTACAAAACTAAAAGTAGTTGTGTATGTTATGTAGATAACAATGCATACAAGTAAAACATCCGGTAAAGAAAGCAAAAACTTTTTAAGCATTTCTTCAGCTCTCCTATGCTTTATTTGTAATTTATACTTTCTACTGTAGCTTTGAAATAAAGTTTGTTCAAAAATTCCATTTAGACACTCATTTTATGGAAAAGAATAAGAACCTCTTTTAAAAAGGAGTTCTTATCTACATATCCTATTCCATAATTACTCCTAAAATAGAATAATATTACTAGTGATTTGTTGTGAATTAACTATTTGCTAGGCAATCGGATGTTACGCCAGCTACCTACATCGCATTGACCGTATGTATTATCACCTACTGCTACCACCGTGCCATCTAATTTCAGACCGACCGTATGCGCACAACCCGCCGCTATCGCTACAATATCACGCCAATCGCTTACATTACATTGACCATACTCATTCCAGCCGACTGCCACCACGGTACCGTCTGATTTAAGTCCGATTGTATGATTCGTACCAGCCGCTATTGCCATAATATCTTTCCAGCTGCCTACATCGCATTGACCAAGTTTATTATTACCCACTGCCATCACTTTGCCATCCGATTTCAAACCAACAGTATGAAGATAACCTGCCGCCAACTCCACCATACCACGCCATCCACTTACATTGCATTGGCCATATCGATTATTCCCCACAGTCGTCACTGTTCCGTCCATTTTAAGACCAACTGTATGCCAGTCACCCGCCGTGACCACCACAATATCTCTCCAGCTACTTATATTACATTCTCCTTCTTTATTTCGCCCCACTGCTACTACTGTGCCATCCGGTTTAAGGCCAATGGTACAACGCCACCCCGCCGCAACCGATACAATATTATGCCAGTCGTTTACATCACATTGATCATGCTTATTCCACCCCACCGCTTCCACAGTATTATCACTTTTAAGAGCGATTGTATGAGCATTACCCGTGTTCGTCGCCATATGAACATTGCCCGCTGCCACTGCTTCAATATCACACCAACCGCTTACATTGCATTCTCCTTCTTTATTTCGCCCCACTGCCACAACTGTGCCATCCGATTTAAGAGCAACTGTATGACCACGACCTGCCGCTATCGTATCTTTAGGCCACCGTTTCACTTTTAACATTTCTTCTTTCGGTGAAATGTAATTCATGTTTTACCTCCTTGCATATAAGCAACTGTATCCAAATAGATATTTTTATCTAATTTCATTATAAATGACCCGACTTTTTTTATAAATTTACAGCTACAAAAGAAGCCTATTACTACTTCTTCAAAAAATAAAAACCTCCAGTTTAAATACTAGAGGTTCCTTCTTTATTTCTGCAATCGTTCAATAAAATCGTTCAATTTATCAAGTGATTTCATATTCTGATTACAAGCTACACCATCTTTGCAAATATAGTTTCCCTTTTTCACAAAGGTTCCTGGTACATCACCTTTAATTTCAACTAAAAACATCCCAACTTCTTCATGTCCATGACATAATGAACAAATGCTCTTTTTATTTAAGCTCTGGAACGTTCCTTGCAGACCAACAAACTTATTTTTATCATTTTTCGCTATTATAAATTTCCTGCTTGACCCTTTATCAATCCAGCTTAAATAAGATAATTCTTTCATGTTCAGTTCTTCCATATCAGGAAGTTTTAATTTTTTCGCTTTAGGAAATAATTTTTTTAATGTTTGCGCTGTAACTTCCTGAAACGGAATGACATACGGATTTATTTTCAGTAAAAACGATTCTGCATCTTCTCTATTTTGAACTGTTAATACGGTATCAATTAACTCTTTCTGTTCATCCGTTAAATTCTCAAATACATGTATTATCTTTTCAATCGCTAGTGATTTTAACGCTTGAATTACACCTCTATCATTTGCAGTTGCGTGCCCATTTGCTAAAATATAAGCTTGTGATTTTATAAAATTATATTGATCACTTCTAATAAAAGCTTCCATCTTTATCACTCCATACAAATTGTTGATCTAGTCTTATTGTATACAATGATTCAGCTTTTTGATATGTAAAAGATAACTTAGAAACGAATATTACATACATCGATTATATTTTACCGCTCCATTTCCTGACAAAAGAAACCATCGTCTGTTTTCCATTCAGCATATAATACATCCTCAAATTTAGTAATCCCTCTTTGCTTTATTTGCTTATACAGCCATCCTTCATCAAAACCAGCTTCCCTCAAATTATCTTTCACTACTTTTCCATCACTAATTAATGAAATTGGTAAGTATACAGGCTTATGTTTTAAACTTAAATCATTTATAGTAGGAGATTCATATTTGCTCTTTTTCAGAACGCTTATGTTTCCGTTAGGTTCCAAAATCATATATTCAACTTCTCGAATTGAAAAAATATCTTTTTGCTGCCTAAGCATTTGTTGTAATTGATTAATATCTAAATGATTTGAACTTAATTGTTCTCGGTCAATTTTTCCATTACGGATAATAATTGAAGGATACCCTTCAAAAAACCTTCTTGTTCCTCTTATTTTTTGTGTTATCACTTCTATTGAATAAATTAAAATTACCCAAACAAATACTGAATATAAAATAAACCACACTTTAATTTTAGGATCATATATTGAATTTCCAACGAGCTCACCAAGGACGATAGCTGAAATAAAATCAAAGGGGGTTAGCTGAGATATTTGTGTTTTCCCTAGTATTTTTGTAGCAATTAATAGAACAAAGAAACCAATTAAAAGCTCTATCGTTATTTGTCCAATATGATTCATAAATGCTCACCTTTCTGCTTTTCACTCAAATGTTCTATATTCTATTTAGTAAAAAAACGACACATTTTTCTATTATTTTGTCCATTCATACGCAATATATCCAATAGATACAAAGCAAAAAAGAGTCTAGTTCAATTTAATAATTGAACTAGACTCTTTTATTTTTATTTAGAATACACGATCTTTTTAATCGTTTCTCCGGAAAGAAAATGCTCCTCCGCAAGTTGATGAATGGAAATTCCGCTTTTAAACGCTTCTTTAATAGCTTTATTTCTTTCATCTAATTGTTTTCTTCCTCCAGATCGTGTACCCCATTTATAATGTTTCGTTTCTTGTTTTGGAATGTAAATTGTTTCACCTTGTATATATTTTTGAATTTCAATAATTAAACTTTCTGGTAAAACCGTTGCAGCTTTAACGTATTTCATTTCTGCTCGCCCCTTATTTTTTATGGTTCATTTCAATAAGGTGCAAAGCCAAATATAAAAAATGATACGAGCTCATTTAGGCGATTGTATATTACTTGTCTACCTCACGCAAAGTATCGCCATTTCCATACTTGGCTTTGCATGAGACGCTGCAGTGTCCGGCAATTGAATTGTAATCGCCATATAAACACCTCCTAATATACCTTTTGCATTTTATTATATGATAAATTCCTCCCCCTTGCATCCACATCCTTTTTAAAGCATGAAATTACTTAGTTTGATATAATACTTTTTAGTCCAATTCAAAAATATAGTGAGGTTGCTTTATGAAAAAGAAAATAAGTATTACAATCGTTACATTATTCATTATTACTGTAGCATTATTTGGAACATACAAATTAATGAACGCAAGAAGTTTTCAATTGTTTGGAGATTTAACAAACCGAGTAGAAACAAATGAAAAAGTGATTGCTTTAACTTTTGATGATGGTCCTACGAACAATGTAAAACAAATATTACCGCTACTAGATACATACAATGCAAAAGCTACTTTCTTTTTAATCGGAAATGAATTAGAAAAAAACCTATCGTTAGGAGAAGCTATCGTACAATCTGGACACCAACTTGGAAACCATACATATTCTCATAACAGAATGGTTTTTAAAACACCTTCTTTTATTAAAGAAGAAATAGAAAAAACGAATTCATTAATCCGCCAAACGGGATTTACAGACACAATTGACTTTAGACCACCAAACGGAAAAAAGCTAATTGGTCTACCCTATTATTTAAATAAAAACAATATCGAAACAATTACATGGGATCTTGAACCTGATACTTTTTATAAATCTGCTGCTGATAAAATTGAATATGTTAATAAAAATGTACAACCAGGTTCTATCATTTTACTGCACTCTATGTATGATGAGTCTAATGAAAATTTACAGACCATCGAAGGTATTTTAGATTCTTTATCTAAAAAGGGCTATCAGTTCGTAACAGTAAACGAACTGCAAAAAAGAGCAAAGTAAAAAGGTAGCGTATCATAGAGCGATACGCTACCTTTCTTTTTAAATAATGCCAAGTACATTTAAGAATACGATAATAATCGCAATTGGTGCGATAAAGCGAAGTAAGAATAACCATAATACGAACAGTTTATAGCCTTTATTTTTACTTACACCAAGCTCTTTCATTAATACATCTTTCTTCATTTTTAAAGGAACAAAGATGGAAACTAATAAAACACCAAGTGGCATTAGTACGTTACTCACTGCATAGTCCGCTAAATCAAAGATTGTCTTTCCGAAAATTTTCAGATCACTTAATATACCAAATGATAATGCTGATGGTACTCCAACAACGAAGATTAATAAACCTACGATTAAGGCCGTTTTTTCACGTTTGCCTTTACCTTTTGATGTTAACGACGCAACACTAATTTCTAGCATAGAAATAGCAGATGTAATCGTTGCGAAGAAGAACAGCAATAAGAAAATAACGAAGAATACTTTTCCGAACGCCATTTTACTGAAAATAGCAGGTAATACGATAAATAATAATCCTGGTCCTTGAGATGGTTCTAATCCAAATGCAAATACAACTGGGAAAATTGCAAGTCCTGCAAGTAATGTAATTACTAATGTTAAAGCTACGATAGAAAATGCTGAACGCGATAAACTTTCTTCCTTCGGTAAGTATGAACTATATGTTACCATTACTGCTACACCGACCGATAATGAGAAGAACGATTGACCCATCGCATATAAAATAACTTCTGATGTTACATGTGAGAAATCAGGTTGTAAGAAGAAACGAACTCCTTCTCCCGCGCCGTCTAATGTAAGGGCACGAACAATTAATACAAAGAATAAAACGAATAGCGCTGGCATGAAATATTTATTTACTTTTTCAACACCGTTTTGTACGCCTTTACTTACGATAAAAATAGTAATAAGAATGAATAATAACTGTGCTCCTACTGCTAAATAAGGATTGGAAATGATTTCACCAAACGTAGCTTCGTATGCGCCATTTCCTTCCCATAGTCTACCTGTAATTGCATTCCATAAGTATAATAAAATCCATCCCCCTACAACACTGTAGAAAGAAAGTAATATGAAACAAGTTATAATCCCTAATTTCCCTAACCATGGCCATAATGTTTTGGGTGCAATTTCTCTATATGCATCAACAGCCTCTTTTTGTGTACTTCTTCCGATAACGAATTCAGCTAATAATAGCGGTAAACCAATTAATAATGTGAAACCGATGAAAATAAGGAAGAACGCCCCGCCTCCTCCGATGCCGGCCATATATGGGAATTTCCAAATCGCCCCAAGACCAATTGCTGAACCTGCTGCAGCTAATACGAAACCTAATTTCGATGTCCATTGCTGTGAATTCATTTGTTAATCTCCTCTCTGTCTCTTTTTCTTTGTTTCAGTTCAGTATTTATATTGTTCTATCAATACTCTTTTCTAATACGTTCACTTCCTCCCTAATAATAAAAAAAACGCCCCTACGTAAATACGTAGGGACGACAAAAATATCGCGGTACCACCCTAGTTATGAAGATACAACAAAGTTAGGACCTAAATAAAAAACGTCCCTACGCAAATACGTAGGGACGATAAATTATCGCGGTACCACCCTAGTTATGAAGCCACAACAAAGTTAGGACCTAAATAAAAAACGTCCCTACGTAAATACGTAGGGACGATAAATATCGCGGTACCACCCTAGTTGTGAAACAATCTTCACCACTTTATTTGATAACGGTATAAACTACCGTCTTTCATTTCCTCACAATGTGAGATTTATGAAAGATGCTCCAGGACGAACTTCATGAATAATCTATATACTGATTCACACCAACCATCAGCTCTCTGAAATAGGGAGATATTCACTACTATACCCTTTCATTGCCCAAATATTATTTTCCGAATTGATTACTATCATTTTTATCACACATTAAAAATAGTGTCAACTTATATTTTGAATTTTTATGTATTACGTTCTATTTAAAAAATGTAAAATATGACTTTTAAATGAATAATATTAGAATATTTATGTTCCATACTATATTAACTTCTCTAACAGGTTTATAGTAGTATACGATAAATGCAAGACAGCACGAGTAGGAGGAAAGAATTTTGTCTACTTCAAAAGTTTTAAAAGGTACTGCTTTATTAAGTGGTGCAACAATGATTTCACGTATATTAGGTTTTATATACTTCTTCCCTTTTCAACTATTAGTCGGAACACAAGGGGTCGCTTTATATGGATATGCATACTCTTGGTACGGTATTTTATTAAGCTTCTCAACAGCTGGTATTCCTATTGCCGTTTCCAAATTTGTTGCAAAGCATAATGCGCTCGGTGATTATAGTACAAGCAAAAAATTATACAACTCTAGCGTAAAATTAATGTTGTTTATGGGCTTTTTAGGTTTTTTAACTTTATTTATTGGAGCACCATACATATCACAATTTATTATTCGCTCGAAAACGCCAGATCCACAATTTATCGCCGACGTAACACTTACGATGCGAGCATTAAGTTTCGCACTTATTATCGTACCAGCTATGAGTGTTACACGTGGCTATTTCCAAGGTTTTCAACATATGAAACCAAGTGCCGTTTCTCAAGTCGTAGAACAAATTGCGCGCGTGGTTTTCATTTTAGTTGGTAGTTTTATCGTTTCAAAACTATTAGGGGGTTCAGTCGCCTCTTCTGTTGCAGTTGCTACGTTTGGCGCTGTTATCGGAGCGCTTGCCAGCGTTTCGATTTTAATGCTGTACTGGAAAAAATATAATAGATTAAAGCCTCCCGAAGGAGAATTAAAGTCAAGGGCATCGAATATTCCATTAAAAAATATTTATATGGAATTACTTCGATATGCAATCCCAATTGTATTTGTCGGTATTGCAATTCCACTCTACACGTTAGTAGATCAATATACTGTAGCTGATGTCCTTAGGGCGATGGGCGAGCCGTTAGAAACAGCGAATGCAGTTTTCGCTTATATAACGAACTATGCCCAAAAGTTAATTATGATTCCAGCTTCTCTTGCAACTGGATTCTCATTAACGATCATTCCGGCTATAACGAAATCGTATACAAGCGGGAAACTAGAAGAACTACAAGAACAAATTGCAAAGATATTTCAAGTCTTATTATTCTTCACTATCCCAGCTGCATTCGGTCTTGCTAGCATCGCTTACGATGCATTCCGTATGGTTTATGTAAATCCTGAAATTGCACTTGGGGGATCACAATATTTAATTTCATTTGCACCTTCTGCTATATTAAGTGCGATTTTCACAGTTTCAGCAGCTATATTACAAGGAATCGATTATCAAAGAAAAACGATGATCGCTTTCTCAGTCGGTATTCTCGTTAAAGTTTTAGTAAATACACCGCTCTTACATTTATTTGGCGGACACGGTGCTGTACTTGGAACAATTCTTGGATACCTCGTTTCCAATGTTATTATGTTGTACTGCATCATTAAGTTTGCGAAATTTAAAATTGGTGAGACAGCAAAAACAGTACTTCTTATTACAATTTACTCCGCTGCAATGTCTGCTGTTGTAATTGCATTAAAAGCGATTTTAAAATGGATGATTCCTGGACAATCCTATATGGAATCACTTCTCATTGTCTTTATATGCGGCGCTGTAGGAGGGATTGTTTATCTTTTATTCGTCCTAACGAGCGGACTTGCTTCACATATTCTCGGTGATAGACTTCAACGATTACCCATACTAGGTAAATTAGTCAAATAAAAAGAAGGGAGGTAACTCATTGTTACATCCCTTCTTTTTTACTTCGCATATTGTATACGTTTTTGTTGTTCAGTAATATGTAATTCTGGAGCATATTGTTGTACTAAATGTAATAGCTCTTCAATTAACACTTCTAACTCCTGTACACTATACTCCGGTTTCCCTATTAACGTATTTGCCATACGCTCGTATAGATTTTCAGGCTTAATAATCATTCGTTCCACATTATGTGACATCCATTTAAATGCCGGATGATGTACATACATTTTATTCAAACCAAATAAGACCCCAAATATATTTCTTTGCACTTCACAAATAACATCATATAACATAAGCCAGTCTTTTCGTTTTAAAAGCGCCTCTCGATTATGCCAGCGATTACTTAACCAAAGATTTTCTGAAATCATCCGTTTCGCTAGGTCTTCTGGATATGCCACCACTCTATCTTTTAATTCATGTACTTTCTCTTCTCCATACAAACTAACACCATCATGAACGGATGATACGATACATTGTTTTTCATAACTTATATCATATTGATCCACCACATCCGAAATAACTTTCTCTACAGTTTCAGTTAAAAAGTTACTAATCTCTAATTTAATTCCCTCTTTTGTCAAATACGTTTCCGACCATTCTTCTTCCTCGTAAGGGTGATATGACAAAATTGTTCCACCAATATAGTTAATTGGCCCTTTGCGATCCTCATCCTCTGGTGGCATTGACCATAAAATATGCAATTCTATATCTGAATGTTCATCTTCTAGTTTTCTAGCTACTGAACCCGCTAAAATAATAGTCTCTACTTTCGGATTTCTCCTATAAATCTCCGACATTTCTATTGCTTTCTCTTTTAATCCCACTTCATTTCCCCCTATAATTGCAGTACACAGTTACCTTTTCATTTATCTATTTCGATATTATGCATTGTATTCCCTTTTCAATGTCCCACTAAATCATATTTCTATCCAATAACGCTGAACAATTTCCCCAGTATGAACAGAAACTACTTCATCTTCTAACATACCGCCAACCTTTTGAATCGTTTTAGCCGAAGCGATATTAACTTTATCGCAAGTTATTAACACTTTCTGTAACCCTAACTTTTGTGCTTCATCTAATGCAAGTTGTAGTTGTTTCGTAGCGTAACCTTGACGACGTTTATTTGGATGTACACTATAACCGATATGACCGCTTTCCAGTAATAATTCTTGGTTTAATCTATGTCTAATATTCACAAAACCTATAAGTTCCCCTTTTTCAAAACTTAAAAATTGACTAGACGGTACTCGATTACCTTGTAAGTTTTCTTCCACTTCTTGTATACTCACTTTTTCAAACCATTTATCGAGAGAATCAAAATTTTGTAAAGAACTACTACCATGTGGTTTTTCATCCGTATGTAAAAATGCCTCCCGATACTCTATAATTTGTTCGCTATATTCATTTGTTGGTTTTAATAGTTTCATTGTCATTCTCCCCCCTCTTTACAACCTAAAACAAACAGCTTAATCGTGACAATTTCACGATTAAGCTGTTTCTATCAATTTCATTCAAATAATCCCATACTCAAATAACGTTCTCCTGTATCAGGTGCAATACATAAAACTCTTTTACCAACGCCTAATCGTTTCGCTATCATAATTGCTGCGTAAACAGATGCTCCAGAAGATGGTCCAACTAATAATCCCTCTTGTCTAGCTAAGTTTCTCATTGTCGTTAAAGCCTCTTCGTCTGCAATTTGAATAATTTCGTTATACACTTCTGTATTTAAGTTTTTCGGTATAAACCCTGGACTTGTTCCTACTAGTTTATGAGGACCTGGAACACCACCTGATAAAACGGGAGATCCTTTCGGTTCTACTACTGCAATATATAAGTTTGGTAATTTCTCTTTTAGCGTTTCCCCAGTCCCTGTAATCGTCCCACCAGTTCCTGCCGTTGCTACAAATGCATCAAGCTCACCATCCATTTGTTCATAAATTTCAAGTGCAGTCGTATAACGATGAATATTCGGGTTCGCTGAATTTTCAAATTGTTGCGGAATAAAGCTATTCGGAATTTGCTTTTGTAGTTCTAACGCCTTCGCAATTGCTCCTGGCATTCTTTGTTCTGCTGGTGTTAAAACTACTTCTGCGCCGTATGCTTTCAATAAATTTATACGCTCTTTTGACATATTGTCTGGCATAATTAAAATCGCTTTATACCCTTTCGCAGCTGCATTCATCGCTAAACCTATTCCTGTATTACCACTTGTTGGCTCAATAATTGTATCTCCTGGTTTGATAAGACCATTCTCTTCTGCAACGTGCAGTAAATTATAGGCAGCACGGTCTTTCACACTGCGTGACGGGTTAAACATTTCTAGTTTTACATACACATCTGCTGCGTCTTCTGGAATAAATTTAGATAATCGGACGACAGGTGTATCTCCTATTAATTCTGTAACATTTTCACATAATTTCATAGTGCATCCCCTATTCTATCGTTTTCTTATCACTTGGTAATAACCACGAAGTAAGTCCAATTAATGGTAGGCAACTACATAGTAACATAATGAATTGTAGACTATATATGTCCGCCAATTTCCCAAGAACTACAGAACCTAAAGCACCGAGTCCAAACGCAAGACCTACAATTAATCCAGATACCATCCCTACTTTTCCAGGAACAAGCTCTTGCGCATAAACAACAATTACACTAAAACTACTTGAACTAATAAAACCGATACATAAAAATAGCGGTACGACCCACACGAGCGAAACGTGAGGTAATAAAAGAGCAAGTGGCGCCGAACCTAGCATTGAAAATACAATAATTGTTTTCTTTCCAAATCGATCTGCTAACGGTCCCCCAAAGAAAGTTCCTAATACACCGGCAATCATAAATGCGAATACGAAATACTGGGCATTTTTTATAGATAAACCGTAATGCTCAATTAAGTAAAATTGATAAAAATTCCCGATACCAGCACCGTACCAAGAACGCACAAAAGTAAGAAAAACAAGAAGTACAATAACAAATTTAATATGTGTACTTACAATCGCATTTTCTGCCTCAAGCGCAGCCCTCTTTTTCCTTCTCACAGCGCCAGTCGCTAATTCATTTCTATACCAATTTGATACGAAAATTAATAATACAATTCCTACTGCTGCAAAGGCTGTAAAACCTAAAGAACCAATTTGGCCGAGCGGAACGAAAATTAGCGCTGTAAAAATAGGAGCTAAGGAATTCCCTGTATTTCCTCCAACCTGATAAATCGCTTGTGCTAAACCTCGTTTTGCACCAGCTGCCATATAAGCAACTCGAGCACCTTCTGGATGAAAGACTGCGGAACCTAATCCGATAAATAAAACAGAAATGATAACAATAATAAAGTTCGGTGCAAATGCAAGTCCAATCATTCCAAGCATACTCGAAAACATACCGAGCGGTAATAAAAATGGTGATGGCTTCTTATCTGAATACATACCAAAAACCGGCTGCATAATCGATGACGTCATATTTAATGCAAACGCAATCCATCCTACTTGCATATAAGATAAATTCATCGTTTTTTCCAAAATAGGAAACAATGCCGGCACGACTGCTTGCATCGAGTCATTTAAAAAGTGACCGAAACTAATCGCAAATAGAATTCGATATACCGTCGGTGTTTCCATTGTATTTTTTTTCGAAACTGCCTGCATATATGTATTTCTCCTTCCTGTACAAAATATATATTTATTACAGCAAGTGTAATAAAGTAAAACTTTAACCTCGATAAATTCTGACTTTTGAAACATTTCTATTCTATACTGGTTTCATTTCTTTTTCCAGAAATATCACTTCTTACATAATATATTTTTTCTATAAGTTTTATCGGATTTATTTATAGAAATTTTCTATATTTTCTTTTATACTAGGACAGAGATGAAGGAAAGGATGACAACTATGAAGAAAAAAACTAAAGGAATCGTTGCACTCTCAATCACATTATCTATGTTTTTAACAGCATGTGGTCAAAAACAAGAGGCAACAACTACCGGAGAAAAGAAAAGAGAATCTTCAAAACAAGTATTAAACATTGTAGAAGCTGGGGAAATTTCTACACTTGATTCATCTATCGCAACTGATGGGTTTTCTTACGCTGCATTAAACAACGTAATGGAAGGATTATATATGCCTGGCCCTGACAATAAACCTGTTCCTGCAGCAGCTGAATCATACAAGCTGAGCGAAGACGGAAAAACATATACATTTACATTACACGATTCAAAATGGTCAAATGGTGATCCAGTTACTGCACATGATTTTGAATATGCATGGAAACGTGCTGTTAATCCAGAAACTGCTTCTGAATACGCACATATTATGTTCGATATTAAAAACGCAGAAAAAATAAATAAAAAAGAATTACCAATTGACTCATTTGGTGTAAAAGCAATTGACGATAAAACGCTTGAAGTACAGTTAGAACACCCTGTTCCATACTTTTTAGGGTTAATGGGATTTGCAACATTTTATCCTCAAAACAAAAAAGTTGTAGAAGCGCAAGGGAAAAATTACGGACTTGAAGCTGCAAATGTAGTTTATAACGGGCCGTTTCAATTAAGTGAATGGAAACATGATACAAGTTATAAAATGTCAAAAAACCCGAACTACTGGGATAATAAAAATGTGAAGTTAAGTGAAATTAATGTAAATATCGTAAAAGATACTTCCACAGCCGTTAATTTATTTGAAAGCAAACAAGTAGACCGAATTACGATTAATTCAGAGTTTGTTGATAAATATCAACAAGATCCGAGCTTAAAGAAAATGGAACGTCCTTCTATGACATTTTTCCGATTTAGCCAAAAGAATCCTTTATTAGCAAACAAGAATGCTCGAAAAGCTATTTCGCTCGCTTTTGATAAACAAGGAATCGCAACAACGATTTTAAATAATGGTTCTATACCTGCGAATGCATTTGTTCCGAAAGGATTCGTAAAAGGACCTGATAATAAAGATTTTCGCAGTACAAGTAATGTAAAAGTAGGAACAAATGTGAAAGAAGCTAAAACACTATGGGAAACTGCAAAAAAAGAAACAAACTTACAAAACGCTTCACTTTCAATCATAACAACTGATGAGTCTAACGATAAAAAAATTAGCGAGTTTTTAAAAGGTGAATTGGAGAAAAACTTACCTGGCTTAAAAATCACATTACAGCCCCTTCCAGTAAAAGCATTTTTAGATCGTGAAGGAAATGGTGACTATGAAATTTCACTTTCTACATGGGGACCAGATTATCCTGATCCTACAACATTCTTAAATATGTTTGTCACTGACGGACCGTTTAATAAGATGAGCTATTCAAACAAACAATACGACGAATTAATTGAGAAAACGAGCTCTACTTTAGCAACTGACTTACCAGCACGTTGGAAAGCGTTCCAAGATGCAGAGAAAGTCTTACTGGAAGATGATGCAGCTATCGCTCCAATCTTCCAATCAGGCCTGGTATATTTAGAACGTCCAACAGTAAAAGGTGTTGTTATTCGTCCATTTGCAGGAATTTATTCTTATAAGTGGGCCTCTATTACAGAATAAGAAAAAGGCGATCCTAACATATATTAGGATCGCCTTCTTTATTAAATTGCAAAACGCTTATACTTTTCGTAATCACTCGTCTTACATTCTACTTCTAGTTTTGTACCTTCGTTTTCATAACTTGTAGATAAAACGTGCGCATGATTATTGAAATAAGAAACTACCTGTCCTTGATCATACGGAATTAACATTTCACACTTCGTATACTCTTTATAGATGTGTGAACGAATCATTTCGACAAGCTCTTCTATCCCAACATGTTTCTTCGCTGATAAATAAACGCGGTCTTCTTGTACTTTCGGAATTTCAACATCTACCATATCTGATTTATTATAAGCATAAATGGTTGGAATATTTTCTACTCCAATTTTCTTTAACGTTTCATTTGTAATGTCAATTAACTGTTCGTAATTTGGGTTCGCGTAATCTACAACGTGAATAAGTAGGTCTGCTTCCGCTACTTCTTCTAACGTTGAACGGAATGCTTTCACAAGGTGATGCGGTAATTTGCTTACAAATCCAACTGTATCTGTTAATAGGAATGATTTGTTATCTGGCAAATCAATATTTCGCACAGATGTTTCTAGCGTCGCGAATAACATATCTTTTTCAAATACTTGTTTTTCTTCTGTACCATTGTAAATTTCAAGCATTGCATTCATCGTCGTTGACTTTCCGGCGTTCGTATAGCCTACTAATGCTACAACTGGTACTTCATTTTTCTTACGTTGCTTTCGCTGCGTTTGACGCTGGGCAACAAGTGCTTCTAGATCTTTATTTAAAACTGAAATCTGTTCTTCAATTTTACGACGATCTAACTCTAATTTCTTCTCACCGACACCTTTATTTTTCGTACCAACTCCGCCGCTCTGTCTTCCTAACGATTCACGAAGACCGATTAAACGTGGCATCATATACTGAAGATGCGCTACCTCTACTTGCAACTGCGCTTCTTTCGTTTTCGCACGTTGCGCAAAAATATCTAAAATTAATATGGTACGGTCAATTACTTTGCAATCTAAATCCGCTTCTAAATTTCGAATTTGAGAAGGAGATAATTCGTCATTAAAGATTACCATATTCGCATCTACTTCATTTACATAGGCTGCTACTTCTTCAATTTTTCCTTTTCCAATATAATGTGACGGATTTACTCGTTGTAAATTTTGCGTCACTTGCCCAATTACCTCTACATCACAAGCTTCTGCAAGATTTGTTAACTCTTCCATCGAATACGCAAAATCATCTTCATTACCTAAATTTACTCCAACTAAAACAGCTCTTTGTAATAATTCTTCCATATATTTATTCCTCCATTTCGATTACGTAAAATAAAAAACACAGGTTACTGCCTGTGTTTTCGTAAACGGATAAGGGTTCACCAAAGAAATAGGAGAAAGCTATACTTTCATCCTATCTCATAGTCAATAAGTCCCAAAATCATATACGCATCCACAATAAGTGTTCACCTATACGATCCCATTCTATTTATAAAGGCAAAACAAAAAGAGGGCGTATTCGTCCCTCCCTCTTTTTCACATATAAGCTTAATAAAGGGTTCCTTTAAAATAGGCAGACCAATCCCGTTCACTCTGCACACAGACAGAGCCTTTGAGCGCTATTCAATTATTGGCACAAAGTATTGAGACGTAATCTGATTAAGATCAAAGGAAGCCCTTCCGTTCATTTTAAGTTACATAAAGTGTAGCATAAGTAATTCGCTTTCACAAGATTAAACCACCTATAGAAATAGAAAGAAAATCTTTATATATTTACTTTAATCGTCATTTTTTGCGCGTTCTTCTTACAATAGAAATCACAACAGCTACTATCAATAACAGGCCTATAGAAAGAGTAACAACTTGCCACCAGCTTAAACCGTTCAACTTGCCACCTTTTAAATCGACTTTCTTCGTCGGAACAGATTCTTTTGCAATTTGACTTAAAACCACTTTGTCCGCCCCTGCCTCATCTAATCTCTTCGTTCCACTGCACATAGATGTCTCTAACTTCCCTTCTCCTCTATTAGAAGCAAAGACTAAATACTCTCCTCCCTCCCCAAAAGGAAACGTACAGCTACTAAAACTTGTATATATAATAATTTGCGAAGAGCTTGTCCCTTTCCAAATTTTCTTCACTTCAAATAACATTTCCATTTTTCCATCCTTCTCTTGAACCTCTAATACCTTACCTTCAAACACTACATCCGTTTTTTGTAACCTCTCTTCCGGTGATGCTTTCATACACTCACAAGCGTAAGACTTCTCTGGTAAAATAAAATAAATAAAGCTACAAATTAAAACTAGAGACAATACATATACGATTCTTTTCAAGAATCTCAAACCCCTTTATGATCAATTTTAGAAGCTTTCCGTATATTATTTGGACATCACTCCTCAAATCCATTTTCGTTTTATTAAAATATATCGATCTTAATAAAACGAAAAATCTTAATTGACATTTTTATAACCTGATAATAGTATCAGGTTATAAAAATAAGTTAGGAGATGTTCCTATGCATTCTAAATCTCGTATTACTGCAATTGGTACTTATGTTCCAAATCAAATATTATCTAATAACGATTTAGAGAAAATGATTGATACGAACGATGAATGGATTGTACAAAGAACAGGAATGAAGGAAAGACGAATTGCGAGCAAAGACGAATACTCTTCACACTTAGCCATTCAAGCAATTGAAAATTTATGTACAACTTTTAAAAAGAACTTAGAAGATATAGACTGTATCATCGTCGCTACAACAACCGCTGACTATGTTTTTCCTAGTGTCGCGTGTCAAATACAACAACATTTCAGCATACCTCATACAATAGCATTTGATTTAAATGCAACTTGCGCTGGTTTCACATATGGCTTGCACGTTGGGAATAGCTTAATCACTTCTGGATCACACGAAAAAGCACTTGTCGTAGCAACAGAGACATTATCTAAAGTTACTGATTACACCGATAGAACGACTTGCATTTTATTTGGCGATGGTGCTGGAGCTATTTTATTAGAAAGAGATGAAAACAAACCGAGCTTTATTGCTGCTCACATGGGAACAAATGGTGCTGGTGGCATTCATCTATACAGAACAAACTTATCTACTACTATGAATGGCACACCACTGCAAACAAATGAAAAAATCGTACAAAATGGAAGAGAAGTATATAAATGGGCAACACGCACGGTACCAGCAGGTATAAAAGAACTATTACATACTGCAAATATGCAAATGGATGATATAGACTGGTTCATTCCCCATAGCGCTAACTTACGAATGATCGAATCTATTTGTGAGAAATCTCAAATTCCAACACAAAAAACATTAACGAGTGTGGAATTTATGGGGAATACATCTTCCGTCTCTATTCCACTTGCACTAGATTTGGCTAGAAAAGAAGGAAAATTAAATAATGGAGACACACTTTTACTATACGGATTTGGCGGTGGGCTTACTCATTTAGGGCTTATTGTGGAGTGGGATTTAAACTAAAAGTTTTTTATACAATTCACTACAAAAAAGCTGCATTCAAAGATTGGTTACCTCCCTTTGAACGCAGCTTCTTTTATCTTAACTTTATTTACCTGTCCGAGCCCATATCACAACAGGAATGAGCATGAAAGCTAACACTCCTCCAGCTAATGACAATGCCGCATAACTTGAATTCGCCACTACCATACCTGACATCGCTCCACCTGAAGCTCCAGCTAGCGCAATAAACACATCTATTTTCCCTTGTGTTTTTGCACGTGTGGAAGGTATAGTTGCATCAACAATTTGAGCAGTACCACTTATTAAACCGAGGTTCCATCCTAATCCAAGTAAAGACAAAGCAACAATTAATAGTATTAAAGAATCACTCGGCGCTATTGCAGCTATGACACCTGCCGCTAGTAAAATTACTCCGCCAGCTATACTCATCGTAGTTCTTCCAATTTTATCAATTAACATTCCTGTAACGAGAGAGGGAAGATACATTGCACCTACATGAAAACCAATCACAAGCCCTACTGCACTTAATCCATGACCGTGATGCCCCATATGAACTGGAGTCATCGTCATAATTGCAACCATCACGATTTGAGTAAGTATCATTACGATTGCCCCAACTGTAATACCTCGTTTATTTTCTGTCGCTTCTTCTATTACTGGTTGCCCTTTATATATATGCTCTTGTTTATATGTTTCTATCATATTAGCAATAAGTAACGGATCTGGACGAAGCATAACAAATAGAACAAGACCCGCCAGTATAAATGCCGCTGCTGATAATATGAACGGACCAGCAAGTTCAGGAATTCCAATTGAATGAGCAAACCTTCCCATTACACCTACTAAATTTGGGCCTGCGACTGCACCAAAAGTCGTCATTACCATTGTAATACTAATAGCAGTTGCTCTTTGCTTCTTATTCGCTAAATCCGTTCCAGCATAACGCGCTTGTAAATTCGTAGCTGTGCCCGCGCCATATATAAGTAAAGAAACTAGTAAAAGAATAATACTATTTGTTAAAGCTGCCCCCACAACTCCGATAGCCCCTAGTCCGCCTACTATAAAACCTGCCGAAAGCCCTATACGGCGACCATGTTTTTGCGATAATTTTCCAACAAAGAAAGCCGCTACCGCAGATCCCATTGTAAACATAGCTGCCGGTAATCCTGCATATGCATCTGTCCCAAGCATTTGCTGCGCAAGAAGTGCACCTACTGTAATGCCAGCAGCTAACCCTGCTCCGCCGAACATTTGTGAGATGCTGACGATTATTAATGTTCGTTTGTATAATTGTTGCTGCTCGTCTTCTGTATACATACGATTACTTATTGAAACACCTGCTGTATCTATCATTTTCTCACCCTCTCTATAAAACTAATCCCCCTTGTTAATGTACTATAGAACAACAAAATCCCCAAATTTATAACTCTTAAATTTATTCATATTTTATTGCTCCTCCACTTCAAATAATAATCCCCTAATTTTTAACACTTTTCTTCTGCATTATTAAAGCTAAATAATATAATGCGAAACTACATAACATATGATTTTATATAGATACCGTAGTAAATTTATTGTTTCCAAACAATGATTAAAGTGCGATTGATTATAAATAACACTGCAAGAATAATAGCAAAGGTTATTTGATCAACAGTATATAGAGCAACAGAGCTAACTCCAAACAATATGATTTCTAACATAAACCTATATGGTTCTGTCAATTTTAATGATGCTTTAGGTGCAATGAACCGCCCCCATATTATCCCAAAAAGTAGTGGTGAACCAATACCAAAAACATATTTCCCATATACATCCCCAAAAAATTGAAAGCCCCAATAACATAGTGATGCAAGAGCAAATAATTCTATAAAAATCTTGTCACCAGATTTATATGTTTTATAGACATATTATAAAGCCCACCTTGAAAACATATGTAGAATCCTATAAAAATAATATTATGCATCCTATATTTGAACTTGATACGTACCTATTCATTGTATGTAAAAATACTTATTCATACTATTCAGTTCATCTTTGATTTTGGCTGATAATGAATGAGAGTAAATACTTAATGATAGTGACACATATGCCTATAAGCACAAAGGAAAGAACTTCGCCATTCACGTTTCGTCCGTGGAGTTCTTTCCTTTGTTAATAACCAACTTTCAATAATTAGAGTGAAATTCATATTTAGCCTATTTCCCTTACAATCCCCCTACTATCCTTTTTTCCCTTCTTTTACTTAAAGCCTTTCCTTCCCAAAATAACAAACTTACTAAAGCAAAAACTAAGATAATCGGCACACTTACTTTATATAAATCTGTAAAACTCATTGCCATCTGATTTTGAGCATAGTGATTCACATCATTCGAAAATGCGAGTACCTCTTTCTTTATATTTCCCTCTTGTTTTTCAACTTCTTTTGTCACTTGATTCATAACTTCTTCTCTTTTTACATCTCTATATTCTACTGGAATTTCTCTTAATACTTCATCCACTTTTTGGTGAATTAATGCATCTTTTTTCTCTTTATTTAACCCTACAAATGTTTTATTTTGATGCTTTTCTACACTTGGTTCTATACTTTGGTTCTCCATTTTTTCTTTTGTTACTTGTAGTATTTCAGCTTGCTGTGAGCTATCCACATGAATATTATGCACTTTTTCTTCTGCATAACGATATACATTCTCTTTATTTACAGCTAAATTATGCGTTAAGTTAGATACAAATATTGCAACTGCTAATACAATTCCTACTTGCCGCAACATCGAGACAACACTTTGAGAAGCGGTTAATAATTCCCCTTCAAACGAAGAAGCACTTAAAACTGTAATTGGACCTACTACTAAACCATACCCAACACCTAATATCATACATGGAATAATAATTTCTATATTTGTTGAATTAACATCAATCATTTGCAACCAATAATAAGATAAGCCCATAACAAGAAAGCCTGACAAAATAATAGTTACTTTTCCAAGTTTTTTAATTAAAGTTGCTGCAACTGGTGAGACAAAAAATATCATCGCTGAAATAGGTGTCACTAAAAAAGCTGCTTCAATTTCCGTTCGGCCTTGTATTTTCGTCAAGAACGTCGGAAGCAATACAGTAACTCCAATTAAAAATAAATTACTTAATATGACAACGATAGACGCTCCGACAAACATTCGATCTTGAAATAACTTTAAATTCACCATTGGATTATGAATCTTTCGTTCTACTAAAACAAATAGAATAAGAGAAATAGTGCTAATTGCATAACAAGACAAAGCAATATTACTTTGCCATCCCCATGTATTGCCTTTTACTAATATGAGAGTAAAAGAAAAAATTGCTGTGCTACTTAATAGCAATCCTATCCAATCTATTTTTGAGATAATACGTTCTTCATTTTTTATTTGTAGCATAAAGCAGCATAAAATGATTCCAAGAATACAAATTGGAACATTTACGAAGAACACCCATCTCCAACCGAAATTTTGTGTAATAATTCCACCTATTACTGGTCCCATCGCAGCTGATAGTCCTTGTGTTACGCCTAAAATTGCAAGTGCAACATGCCTCTTAGCTAATGGCATAGCTGATACACCAATTACCATACTAGTTGGAAATAAAATCGCTGCGCCTACACTTTGTACAAAGCGAGAAAAGATAAGAAAATCGCCCGTATTAGCAAAAGCACAAAGTACTGACCCGCCGCCAAAAATGATCAAACCAAGAATATACATCTTTGCTTTCCCAAAAATATCAGCTATCCGCCCTAGCGGGATAGCGAGTACTGCTATTGTCATTGTATAAACATTTAATACCCAAGACATCTTCTCTAGTGAAGTATTTACACTCGTTTGTATCGCTGGTAAAGCTATATTCATAATTGTCGTATCAATCATACAAAGAAATATACCTAAGCACATTAAAAAGACAATCTTAATACCCTTTGATTGCTCCATGTTCATCTACCCCTTTATTTATTATGAACGTGTTTTTCATTCTTCCATTTTATCGTGTTCTTTTGCTTCTAGTTGCTCTAGTTTTCTTTTCAATGTCTCTACTTGAGCACTATACGATGCAATACCTACATCGAGTGAAATTTCCTCAACAAAAGTAATACCTTCTCTCCACTTTTCATATTTCAAACGAAGATCCGCAATATATGCTTCTTTCCTTTCAATTTCGTCCGCAATCCATTTTTTTATTGCCTTGTCATCGCTATAATTACCGAAATACATCCTCATTAAAAAATCTGAACGTAAAACATCTTTCTCTACATCTGTTTGCATGTACTGATAAAACTCTTCACGCCCTTCATCTGTAATAAAGTACATTTTCTTATTCGGTTTCCCTTCTTGCATAATAACCTCTTTCTTGATTTTCCCCTCTTTTTCCAACTGTCGTAACGTTGGATAAATCATTCCAAAACTCCCATCAAAGAAATGAGTAAATACGTCTTCAAACACAATTTTAATATCATAACCAGACATTTCTTTTCCCATTAACAAGCCTAAAACAACATCTCTTCCCTTCAAAATAAAACCTCCATACTGTATATAATCAATAATCATATTAACAATGTTAATATGATTATTGATTATATACCTCATTCCGTTAATTGTAAAATGTTTCTAAATAAAAACACCCTGTAATTTTATTATCTAAAATTACAGGGTGGCTCTACTTTATATTTCATATACAAGCTTTGTACTATTTTACAACTTCATCTTGAATAGTTTCAAAGCCTTCTGTCTTTCCATCTTTTATTTCATAATAATACGAAGGTAATTCTATATTATGTTCTAAGAGGTAATCCTCAATTAATGAAATAATAACTTTCAACGTTTTCAAACGTGCGTATAATTTATCGTTACTTGCGATAATTTGCCATTTCGCATTTGGCTTATTTGTTTTTTCAAACATGTCTTCCATTGCTTCAACATACTCGGCCCACTTTTCACGATTACGCCAATCTTCGTCTGTAATTTTCCATCTTTTCAAAGGGTTTTTCTCTCTATCTTTAAACCTCTTTAATTGTTCATCTTTACTAATATGATAGAAGAACTTCCCGATTATATAATGATCATCTGTTAATAGTTTTTCAAAATCATTTATCTCATCAGACGCTCTCGTCCACTCCTCCTTTGTAGCAAAACCTTCAACACGCTCAACTAACACGCGGCCGTACCATGAGCGATCAAAAATAGTAATTTGCCCGTACTGAGGAAGTTTTCGCCAGAAACGTTGCAAGTAGTGTTACCGTTTTTCATGAGGTGCTGGTGCTCCGATTGGATTTACTTGAAACCCGCGCGGATCAAGATGTTCCGTCACTCGCTTAATTGCTCCGCCTTTTCCAGCCGCATCCCAGCCTTCCATAACGAGCATAACTGCGATTTTTTCTTCTTTTACTATTTGCTGCAATGCTAATAAGCGCCTTTGATATTTTTCAAGTTTCTTATTGTACTTAGATTTCGATTCAATTCTTTTCGTTACATCTACGTTAGCAAGATATCCATTTTCCATAAAACAAATCCCCCTTGTTGTATGACAATGATATTTTAACATAATATTGGAAAATTTTCTCATCAGAAAAAACTGTGTAGAAAAATCTCTACACAGTTTTCATAAAGAATACAGCAGTTAATTTTCGCATTTAAAATGTAAATTACATTCATGAGGGTCATAAATATCACCTTACATTATATGGTATATACTCACATAAAGAGAAGATACTAATAAATAAATCCGTTACAGAATGGGAGCTCTCTAAAAATGAAAAGAAAAATTTTCTCTCTCTTTGCACTAATCTGTTTCGCACTACCAATACAAGCAAGTGCTTACACATTTCAATCACTACCAATTGAATCAAAGTCAAAACAGTGGTATATCGAAATTGATAAATCTCATAACGCAAACAAGCAAGCAGCGCAGCCAAAAAAGGGGGTATATGATACATATAGTTTACTCATAAAAAACATCGGTAATGATGTATCAAATGTATCAGTGGAAATACTTGATAACACTCCTACCTCTAAAGCTATTTTTAATCCTACTACGTTACATAGCAACGTTTCTAAAAGTCAGACAAGCTCTGACTACATCGTATTCCCTTTAGACTTTAATAGCCATAATTTTAAAGTCGTCATTACTTGGGAAGAAAGAAATTTCTCATACAACGGTCATCCGGTAAATGAGGGGGAACAAATGAAACAAACATTTGTGTTTAATGAAGAATAAGCCCTAATTTGATTAGGGCTTATTCTTCATTTATAAAACCAGATTGAATCGCTTCCGTCACTTCTTCTGTAATTTCTAGTTCTGTTGCTTCCGTACTAATTTTCTTGTCCCAAATATGTACGGAAGGCTTTTCGTTACAAAGATGTTTTACTAATACTAGTTGATTATATGTTAGCTTATTTTCTCTATGGGTGGCGATATAGACTGTGAAATTTTTTGCTTCAAAGACCTTTTCATGCAAAGTGTATTGGCTGGCCAATTCCTTTATTACTATATCTTTCAAGTTTCCTATAATCATATAAGTCGTTCCCCTTTCCCTTATATCATTAATCAAATCGTCGAATACGTGGTACACATAACGCTATTCCAATTGTTACAAGTACTAAAATAGCTAGTGTTATAATCGTTATCTCGCACCTATGACAGTAGCTAACCATCTTTATCGAACTACCTAAAGTCGAAAGTAATTGCCCAATCCACAAAAATTTAAAATGTGGTGACGCTTTAACCGGCAATATCAATTTACCAACATGACTTACATTTTTCTCTGTTCATATTTCTCCTTGCATACCTCTCTCCTCTTTTCAAATTTAGTTAACGGAAAATTCAAACTTTAATACCTTTAATTATATATGAAACTGTTAAATTATTGGCAAAAATATAAAAAGGTGTTTTCATAAATGAAAACACCTTTTTTGTCTATAATTTTAAGTTCTTCTTCAATGTCCAATATTTTTCTTGAGTATTTTCAAGTGAAAATTCTACCCAACCGTTTGGATCTTCACGATATACAGTTACTTTCTTACCATTTTCTAATTTTCCAACTTCATTTTGTATAATATTTGGTACACTCTTAATTGTATAACCAAATGGATATGGCACTTGATAGTAAGAACCTACTAATTGAACCGTAGCCGTTGCATCTTTTGCATAATCTTTATATGGGATGTCTTTTCCTAATGCCTCTACATTTAATGTATTAGGATTTTTCGGTAATCGTTTTACATTTTCATAATCTTTCTTGTTAAACGGTTTAATACGCTCCATAATATTAGCGATTTTGCCAGCCCATTCTTTATCTGTTGCATACTTTTCATTCATAGCAGGTAATGTGTAACCATTAAAATGATTAGCACCTTCTTCTAAGTAGTTCTTCCTTACATAATCAGCATTGTAAGAAATACTTTCCTTGTATGACGGTAAATATTTTGCATATGCAAATGGGTCACGGTCATATGCTCTTAAGCCAAATAAATTATGTTTACGATATGCAATTTCTGATTTACCGTACGCTGATTCTAAGATTGCATGTGCAGCTAAATATAGTGCGCTCACACCATACTCATTTTGTGCTTGAATAAAATCTTTACCAGTTCCAATAAGTGGACTATCCGAATGAGATTTTTTAATGAAATTATCAATCTCTAGTGCCGTTACGTTAGATGGCAAAGTTACGTCTAGATTAATATACGATGGCTGTTCAACAGGAACATCATTTTTAATTTTCATCGCTTTATATAATAATTGCGCATAGCTTTCACGTGTTAATATACCTGATGGATCAAATCCTCCCAGTCCATTTCCTACCGATACACCATTGGATTGCAATGCACTAATTGCTTCTTTTGCCCACCAGTGTGTTGCATCTATATCATTAAATGTATGTGGTGCTTTTACTTCTAATTTAAATGCTCTTTGCAAAATAACAGACATTTCAGCACGAGTTAATGATTCTTTCGGTCTAAACGTCCCTTTACCATCACCTATGAAAATCCCCATATCTGTTAATACCAAAATTTCTTTTGGGAACATCGTCGTTCCTGCGCTAATATCAGAGTATGGATTTTTATAATCGCTTTTTAATTCTGGTTTTAATGCGCGATACATTAATGCTGCTACTTGCTCACGAGTTACAACATCTCCAAAGCCAAATTTACCATTATCGTAACCTGCAATAACCCCTTTTGACGTTAAATCAGTAATCGCTTCAAGTGCCCAATGATTTTTCGGAACGTCTGGAAATTCTTTTGTAGATGCAAACGAAGTTGCTGGAGCCAGTACTACTTGAAGTGCGACTGTCACTGCTAACACATTAGAAATAACTTTTTTCATAAATTGTTTAACACGTTTTCTATATGCTTATACCGTGTTAACTTGCCTCCCTTTATCGTATAATTTTCCCTATTAAACTAACAAACTCTTAATTAGTCAACAGTAAAAGTATACGTGATAAAAATAAACTAATCTACCATTATTTTATTCATAATCAGCATAATACGATATATCTTTCTATTTCGATATAAAATTACAAAAACTTACATAAAAAGCCCACCTCTATATAGACGATGGACTTAACAATCAACATTGTTATTTCGTTAAACGAGATTTTGAAACATCAAAACCTTTCCACTCATAATAATCTAAAATACCCGCATAAATTGCCTCAGCAGCTATTTGTCTTCCAGATTCTGAAGCTAACTTCTCATAATCCGCGCTGTTATCTAAAAATGCTAGCTCCGTTAGTACTGCTGGCATCTCATTTTCTCTTAGTACATAAAAGTCTTCTGGTTTCACACCACGATCTCTTGTATCTAGAGCTTTAACTAATCGCTTTTGTATTTTATCAGCTAACATATAACTATCTTTTTCACGCTCAGTTAATTCTTTCTTTTCAGATCCTTTATAATAAAAAGTTTCTGTTCCATGTCCATCATGTTTTTGAGAAGCATTTGCATGGATACTTACAAAAATATCTCCATTATGTTCTTTCGCGAAATCCACACGATTTTTAAGGTCTTCTCCTTGTTTTTCACCAAGACGAATATCTGTTTCACGTGTTAACATCACACGGAATGGAGTATGTTTCTCTATTAAACTTTGTAATCTTTTAGATGTATCTAATACAATATCACTCTCATGTAATCCTTGTGTTGCTTTCCCAGGATCTGTTCCTCCATGACCTGGATCAATAATAATCATCTGTTCTACTAAAGGATTGCCTATTTTAAGTGAATCAGCCTTTGCAATAAACTGTGCTGCTTCTGCTTTCGTTACAGTTTTCTTAGGCTCCCACTTCTCACCAGTACCAAGAGAGATGCCTAATTCAACTAGGATGTTCGCTTTTTCTTTACCCCAATTTAATGTTTCTAAATCTTTGAATTTAGTTGCTGGAGTACCATTTACTTTAGAATCTAATTTGTAAGCTTCTACAAGAAGAGAGGCCATTGAAACTCGGTCAATTTTCCCAGTTGGGTCAAAGACGCCTGGGCCTTTCCCTTTAACAACACCAGCTTTTTCTACAGCTGCGATGAATGGAGTGTACCAATCGTTTTGAGAATCACCGAAAGATGGTTTAGCATTTTTATCGATTGGTAAGTTTAAGATTTTAGCCATCATTGTAGCTGCTTCGGCACGAGTGATTTCTTTTCCAGGCTCGAACATTCCTTTATCGTTACCTGTAACTGCACCTTTCTCTACTAAATAGTAAATAGAATCTTCTGCCCAATGTTTAGCTATGACATCTGGAAATTTTTTTGTTTGTGCGAAACTACTAGATGAATAAGATAATATACTAGCTGCGATTAATCCTGCTGCGATTATTCTATTTTTCATAGAATATATTCCCCTCTCAAGTACAATGTTTTTATGTAACAGACTCATTATAGTTCTGAAAATTAGTAATAGTCAATTGTAATTTGTATAATTTTGTATTATTATTGTATTTTTTGTCATATTTAACTATAATTAAAAACTATACGGTTTTATAAGAGGAGAGATTCATATGAGCAACAATTGGAAAGATATAGAACACCGTATGTATACAATGTGTATGATTCAGCGGAATAACGAAGTATTGCTAATACAGCGCCCCGATCATCTAGGATTCCCTGGTTACATCGCTCCTGGCGGAAAAGTAAATTTCCCAGAAAGTATCGTTCACGCTGCTAAACGAGAAGTAAAAGAAGAAACTGGATTACTTGTTTCAAATTTAACTTTTAAGGGATTAGATGAATACGTAAATCCGAAAGAAAACGTTCGATATATGGTATTTAATTATTGGACAGACTCATTTGAAGGCGAACTTCTTATGAATCCTCCTGAGGGCGAATTATTATGGGTGCCAATTGATACAGCATTAAATCTTCCTATGCAAGATTGGTTTAAAGAGAGATTCCCATTATTTTTTGAAAAAGGTACGTTTGAAATTCAACGTGTTTGGGACCGAGACTTAGATAAACAAGTTGCTATGACAATTACGCATACGTAAAAAAGCTTAGTATCTCTCCAAGCTTTTCTTACTTCTCCTCTATTTTCTTAATTTCATAATCAATTTCTAAAAACTTAACTCCAAATATCCACATTCTATGATTAGCTTCTAGTATATGATCCGTGCGCTCTTTTATAATAAAAGTCTCTGCTAACGGTAAACGTATTGTAAAGAAACGAGTATGCAAATAAATCCCCTCATCTCCCTTACCATTGCTTCTCAGCTTACTAGTAATGATTAAATCATTACTCTTATTACATAATTTCAAAATCCCTGTCATATTCGAATATGGTAAAGGTAATGTAATATTCATATATGTCTCGTTCATATATGTATGCTTTGAGTAAAGAGCTACAAAAATAGATTCTCCTGCTTCATTTTTTCTTAGCCAAGCCCTTACATTCTCCCTTCCATCTTTCTCATCTATTATCCCAACGATAGAGCCATGCATCGTTTCCCACTTACCGCCCATTCCTAAATGTATTTGTCCTACACACTTACTCATTTTCTCATAGCAAAATGCAACCGGACGAAACCAACGAGCCCACTTAATATGCGATTGTAACTCTGATGCTAGTCTAAATGATAGACACACCGAACAGAGAGTTTATACTAAAAACAAATAAACAAGTTCGAGGTGTCTTA